>DASPJI010000389.1:0-18097 GCA_035628695.1 Thermoanaerobaculia bacterium
CCCCGAGACCCGGAAGGCCTACGACCGCGGCCTCGACCCGAAGGCCCGCGCCACCCTGGTCGCCGCCATCGCTCCCACCCAGGACGCCTCGCGCGACCTGGCCCGGGGCTACTACCAGCGCGCCTCCTCCCTGGTCGACGCCGAGGACTATCACTTCGCCGTCGAGCTGCTGCAGCAGGCCGTCAACATCGATCCGCGGGGCGAGTACTTCGCGCTGCTGGGCAGGATCCAGGCCCGCAACCCGCAATGGCTCGAGGACGCCGCCGCCAGCCTCCAGCGCGCCATCGACCTGGGGACGCCCGACCGCTCCCTGCCGGACGCCCTCGCCGAGGTCCGCCGGCTGATCGCCACCGGCGAGGCCTCCGAGGAGGAGATGGAGATCTCCGTCGTCGAGGTGGAGGAGGAGGACGAGGCACCGCGCAAGCCGGCGCCCAAGCCCAGGACGGGGAGCAAGCGCGGCCGGGGCAAGGCGGCGGGGAAGCCGCGCGGCTAGAAAAGCCGTTACACTATCCGGCGCCGGAGAGCTCCTGACGGTCGCTCCGCACGGCCCTCGGGCCGGCGCGGGGAGGAAAGTCCGAGCTCCCACGGGTAGCATGCTCGCTAACGGCGAGGCGCGGCGACGCGACGGAAAGTGCAACAGAAAGTATACCGCCTGGCTCTTCGGAGCCCGGTAAGGGTGAAATGGTGCGGTAAGAGCGCACCGCTCCGGCGGCGACGGCGGAGGCACGGAAAACCCCATGCGGAGCAAGACCAAATAGGGGAGCGGTACGCGGGCCGCCCGTCCCGCCTCCGGTTCAGGGGCTCGTCCCCGGGGCCGGGGCCGCTTCCGGGTAGGTTGCTGGAGGCCGGCGGCAACGCCGGTCCTAGAGGAATGACCGTCCTCGGTGCTTCGGCGCCGGCGACAGAACTCGGCTTACGGAGCTCTCCGGCCCTTTGATTCGATCCGCACGCCTGCCGCCTCCCGTGGGACCCGGTGACCGGGTGGGGGTCGCCGCCCTCTCCGGGCCCGTCGATCCCGGGAGGCTCGCGGCCGGCATGGACGCCCTCCGGCGCCTGGGCTTCGAGCCGGTGCCCGCCGACAACCTCGCCTCGCGCCACGGCTTCTTCGCCGGCACTGATGCCGAGCGCCTCGCCGCCTTCCATCGCCTGGCGGCGGACCCCGACCTTCCGGCCATCCTGTTCGCCCGCGGCGGCCACGGCCTGCTCCGGCTCCTCCCCGCCATCGACTGGGACCTCCTGCGCCGCCGCCCTCGCGCCTACGTCGGCTACTCCGACCTCACGCCGCTCCTCCTCGGCATCGTCGAGCGCCTGGGGTGGGTCACCTTCCACGGGCCCCTCGTGGCGGGCGACCTCGCCCGCGGCCTCTCGGCCGACGAAGAGGCGAGTTTCCTCGGCGTCCTCGCCGGCCGCTATCCTGTCGTGGAGCCGCTCGGCCGCGTGCTGCGCGGGACGGCTTCCGGGAGGGGGGCCGCCGCCGCCGGGCCGTTCGTCGGTGGCTGCCTCAGCCTGCTGGCCGCGGTGCAAGGGACCCCCTACTTTCCGGATCTGGAGGGGGCTCTGCTGTTCTGGGAAGATATCAACGAGCCCCCCTACAAGATCGACCGGATGTTGACCCAACTAGGCCTGTCCGGTAGGCTCCGGGCCATCGAGGGGATGATCGTCGGCCATCTGGGCTGGACGGAGGCGCCGGTGACGGGAGGGGGGGCCGAGGGGGGGGCTGTCGGCACGACCGACTGGCCCGCCGTGGTCGCGGAGAGCGTCGCCGGGTTCGACTGGCCGCTCGTCTGGGGTCTCGAGAGCGGCCACCTGCGGCCCAACCATACGCTGCCCCTCGGTCTCGGCGCCCGTTTGGAGGCACGGCCGGATGCGGCGGCCGGCGAGATCGTGTTCGAAGGGTGAATCATGGCGAACCCCGTATTCAAGACCACCGGCAGCGGCGCGGCGAAGAAGAGCTCCGGCGCGAACATCATCGACCTCAAGGCGGGGGAGTACATCTTCCAGGAGGGGGATCTCGGCACGGAGATGTACATCATCCACGAGGGGAAGGTCGAGATCCTGAGCCAGGCGGCCGGCGAGGAGCAGCTCCTGGCGGTGCTCGAGAAGGGGGACTTCTTCGGCGAGATGTCGGTGCTGGAGGACATGCCCCGGGCGGCCTCGGCGCGGGCGCTCACCCACTCCGTGCTCCTGCAGATCAACGGTTCCACCTTCGATCAGATGCTGCAGGCGAACCCGGAGATCGCGGTGCGCATGATGCGCAAGCTGTCGCGCCGGCTGCGCGAGACGGACGAGCTGCTCCGCGGCCTGCAGCAGCTCCAGGGTACGGCCATCCGCTCCGCCGCCGGGGGCGCGCGTGAGCTCCCCAAGCCGATGGTTCAGGTGCCGGCCGAAGGGCCGGAGCGGCTGGTGCACGCCCCCTCGGGGATGGAGTTTCCGCTCTCCACCAGCTCGGAGACGACCATCGGCCGCAAGGACCCGGTCACCGGCATCTACCCGGACGTCGACCTCACCCCGATCGACGGCCAGCGCTCGGTCAGCCGCCGCCACTCCAAGATCTACCGGCGCGGGACCAAGTTCTTCCTCGCCGAGGAGATCGGCACCATGAACAGCACCTACCTGAACGGGGCGCGGCTCGACACCGGCGTGCCGGCCGAGCTCAAGCCTGGCGACGAGGTGCGTTGCGGTGTGGTCATCCTCCGTTTCGAGGTCCCCTAACGCCATCGGGTAGCGCTATCGGATTGGACCTCGGCGCCCCCCTCCGGCGGGTCCCGGGCGTCGGCCCGGCCCGCGCCTCGGCCCTGAGCAACGCCGGGCTCGTCACCGTCCGCGACCTCCTGTTCCACCTGCCCGTCCGCTACGAGGACCGCCGCCAGGCCCGGCGTGTGGCGGAGCTGGTTCCGGACGAGGCGACCACCGTGCGCGGGTGGCTGCGGGACGTCCGGCGCCTCCGCACCCGGCGCCGCGGGTTCTCGATTGTCCGCAGTGTGCTCGACGATGGGACCGGCCAGATCCCGGTGGTCTGGTTCAACCGTCCCTATCTGGCGGGGCAGGCGGCCGGGGAGGGCGAAGGCGAGTGGATCCTCCACGGCAAGGTGCGGGAGGGCAAGGGGGGGCCGGAGCTGCTCAACCCGAGCTGCGAGCCGGCCAGGGGGCCGGAGGCCCTGCACGCGGGGCAGATCGTGCCGGTCTACCCGTCCGCCGGATCGGTGGGACCCGCGGCGCTGCGGCGGATTCTGGACGCCGTGCTCGGCGAGGTGGACCTTCCGGCTCAGGTGCAAGAGACCCTGCCGGCGGAGCTGCTGGAGAGATACCATCTGCCCTCTCTCGGCGAGGCGCTGGAGGCGCTGCACCGGCCTGGGCCGGACGCCGACGCCGGTCTGCTCGAGCGGCGGCGCAGCCCGGCCCACCTGCGGCTGATCTTCGGCGAGCTCCTGGAGCTGCAGCTCGCCCTCGCCCTGCTGCGGCGCCGGGAACTGGCCGAGCCGCGGCGCCTGCGGTATCGGCTGGGGCGGCCGGGCGCGCGGCTCGAGAAGAGGCTCCGGGAGCTGCCGCCGTTCCCGTTGACCGCCGCCCAGGAGCGGGCGGTCCGGGAGATCCTCGCCGACCTGCGGGCGCCCCACCCCATGCTCCGCCTGCTCCAGGGGGACGTAGGGAGCGGCAAGACCGTGGTGGCGGCCCTGGCGCTGGCTGCGGCGCTGGAGAACGGCTATCAGGGAGCCTTCATGGCGCCGACGGAGATGCTGGCCGAGCAGCACTTCGCGAGCCTGGAGCGCCTGCTGGGGGGACGCTACCGGCTGGGGCTCTTCACCGGCAGCCGCCGCGACCCGGCCCTCCTCGCGGCGCTGGCGGCCGGCGAGGTCCAGCTCGCGGTGGGGACCCACGCCCTGATCCAGGATGGGGTGGCGTTCCAGCGGCTGGCCCTGGCGGTGGTGGACGAGCAGCACCGATTCGGCGTGATCCAGCGCGGGCTCCTGCGGCGCAAGGGGGAGCGGCCCGACCTGCTGGTGATAACGGCGACGCCCATCCCGCGCTCCCTCGCCCTGGCCGCCTATGGCGACCTGCCGGTCTCGGTGCTCGATGAGATGCCGCCGGGGCGGCCGCCGGTGGAGACGCGGGTGGTCCCGGCGGCGCGGCGCCGCCAAGTCTACAAGGTGCTGCGCGAGGATCTGATGGAAGGGGGGAGGGCCTACGTGGTCTTCCCCCTGATCGAGGAGAGCGGCCAGGTCGCCGCCGCGTCGCTCACCGAGATGGGGGAGCGGGTCCGCCGGCTCCTGTCAGGCATCCCCAGCGCGGTCGTGCATGGGCGGATGCCGGCGGCCGAGCGCGAGCGGGCCATGCGCGCGTTCGCCACCGGGGAGGCACGGGTGCTGATCGCGACCACGGTGGTGGAGGTCGGGGTGGACGTGCCCGAGGCCACCTGGATGGTGATCGAGAGCGCCGAGCGCTTCGGCCTCGCCCAGCTCCACCAGCTCCGCGGCCGGGTGGGGAGGGGTACGCAGCCGTCACGCTGCCTTGCCCTCTACGGCCCGCTATCGGACGCGGCGCGGCGGCGGCTCGAGGTCTTCCAGGAGACCACGGACGGCTTCGTCATCGCCCAGGCGGACCTCGAGATGCGGGGCCCAGGGGATATCCTCGGCACCCGCCAGGCGGGTCTGCCGGCGCTGCGGGTGGCGGATCCCGTCCGTGACTTCGAGTGGCTGGAGCGGGCCCGGGACGTCGTCGGGGAGTTGCTCGTCCGCCTGGGAGAGCCGGGCTGGAGGATCTCCTCCACCGCGCCGGCCCCTTGCTGCCGGAGGGCGGAGGAGCCGGGTGAAGAGAACGGAACCATGACCATCAATCATCCCCCTGCCGAGCCCCTGCGCGTTTTGCTCGTGGCCAACACGCTCCCTCCCCGGGACGTTTCCGGCGTCGGTGAACAGGTGCTACAGTTGGCGGCCGGTCTGCGGGATGCCGGTTGTGAGGTGGAGATCCTGGGACGCGGCCCCGGCGGGGTCGCCGGCCCGAAGGTCCTGTTCCCCCTCTTCGTGGTTCCGGCCCTCCGGCGGGCGCTCGCGCGGTTTCGCCCCCACGTGGTGCAGGTGCACGAGTCGGACGGTGGCCTGGCGGCCCTGGCGGCGTCGGTCGTGGCGCCCCTGTTGGAGCCCCGGCCCCTGGTCGCGGCGCTGCTCCAGGTGAGCTATGTCGAGGAGCTGCGGGCGGTGCGCCCGCTGGTGAGCAGCGGTGGGAGGGCGTTGGGCCGGCCGGGTGGGGTGGAGCGCCGCTTCCGGCTGGGCAAGGCGCCGCTCCAGATCCTCCTTGGCTGGCTGACCGCCTGGGTGGCGGACGTTGTCCTGGCCCCCAGCGCGGCCACCGCCGGCGAGCTGCGGCGTGATTATGGGGTCGCGGAGGTGGAGGTGGTCCCCAACGTCACCGGCGGGTTGGAAATCGAGCCGCCGCGGGACGAGCCGGGCGAGGCGCCGAGTGGCTACCTCCTGTTCGTCGGCCGACTGCGCATCCGCAAGGGGGTGGAGGTGCTTCTCGAAGCTCTTCGCGACTTTCCCGGCGCGCGGCTGCTGATCGCCGGCGATGGCGAGCACCGGGGGGCGCTGGAGCGCAAGGCCGCCGAGCTGGATCTCGGCCCCGCCGCCGTCTTCCTGGGCCGCTGCGACGCCTCGCGGGTGCGCGGGCTGCTGCGGCACGCTGCCGCCCTGGTGGTCCCCTCGATCTACGAGGGCATGCCGCTGGTGGTGCTGGAAGCCATGGAGGCCGGCGTGCCCGTGGTGGCCAGCCGGGTGAGCGGCATCCCCGAGGTGGTGGAGGACGGGCGGACCGGCTGGCTGGTGGAGCCCGAGGACCCGGCGGCGCTGGCCGCGGCGCTGGCCGCCGTCCTGAACGAGGACGGCGAGGCGCGGCGGCGGGGCGAGGCGGGCCGCCTCCGGGTGGAGGAGCGCTTCCGGCCCGCCAAGGCGGCCGCGCGCTGGTTGGAGCTGATGAGACCGAAGATCCGGGAGTCCGGGAGAGGAACCCTGCCGTGAAATTGGGAAGAGCCCTGCTCGCTGTGGGCGTCATCGCGACCCTCGGCCTGATCGCCACCGCCGTGCTCGGCTACATGCTGCCCGGGCCCGCCGACCCGGCGGTGCCGCGGCACGTCCTGGCGGCCCTGGTGGCGAGCCTGCTCCTCCTCTTCTCTCATTGCTGGATCCTGCTCTACCTGATCGCCACCGGCCGTGCCATCCGTGAGGCCGTCCGCGAGTACGGCGTGGAGGCCTCCCTGGAAGCCGAGGCCTGGCGGCTCCGGCGTGGCGTCCTGCCCTGGCTGCTGCTCGCCGCGGCGACGGCCCTGGGCACCTTCCTCCTGGGAGCTGCAGCGATGGCCGGCGCGGCATCGGCCGACGCCCATCACATCCTCTTCTATGTCACCCTCGTGGTGCAGGCGCTCGCCCTGTGGATCGAGAGCCGCGGGCTGGCCGCCAACGAGCGGCTCCTCGGCGACATCGACCAGCGGTTGGGCATGGCGCCCACACCGCCGGCACCGCCGGTATCCGCCGGAGCACGGGGAGCGGCATGAGCCCGGAGCGCCTGTTCACCGGCGGGGTGGAGATCCTCGTCCTGCTCCTGGCCATCTCCGCCCACGAGTCGGCGCACGCCTGGACGGCGGACCGCTGCGGCGACTCGACGGCGCGCAGCCTCGGCCGCGTCAGCCTCAACCCGCTGCGTCACCTGGACATCTTCGGCTCGCTCCTCCTGCCGCTGCTCCAGGTGTCCTTCCAGGCGCCGGTCTTCGGCTGGGGGCGGCCGGCGCCGGTGCAGCCCCAGAGCTTCCGCGACCCCCGGCGAGGAGAGCTGCTGGTGGCCGCCGCCGGGCCGTTCGCCAACGTGCTGCTGGCGGCCGTCGCCGTCTTCGGCCTGCTGATCGCGGTCCACGTCCTCGGGCCGGACGCGCGGCGGGCGGCCTACTACACCCTGATGCAGCAGACCGGCTCGGCCGCCGACCTGCCGGGGTTCCCGGTGGTCTTCACCCTGGTGCGGATGGCGACCATCAACGCCTTCCTGGTGGTGTTCAACCTGATCCCGCTGCCCCCCCTGGACGGCGGCCAGATCGCCCTCTACATGCTGCCGCCGGACTGGGCCGCCAAGCTGGCCGGCGTGCGGCCGTACGGCTTTATCATCGGCATCGCTCTGGCCGCGTTCGGAGTGGTGACGCTGCTGCTCATCCCCTTCTATGGGGTGCTGAGCGTGGTCATTCATCTGCTTTGATCGACTCCTTGAGGATTTATGGCGACGGAATCCAAGAAAATCGTCCTCTCGGGCATGCGCACGACGGGCAAGATCCACCTGGGGAACTACTTCGGCGCGCTCAAGAACTGGGTGGGGCTGCAGGACCAGTACCGCTGCTACTACATGGCCGCCGACTGGCACGCCCTGACCAGCGACTACGCGGACCCGTCCCAGGTGTCGAGCAACACGCTGGCGATGGTGGCCGACTGGATCGCCGCCGGCCTCGACCCCGAGAAGTCGGTGATCTTCGTCCAGTCGATGGTGCCGGACCACGCGGAGCTGCACCTGCTCCTCTCCATGATGGCGCCGCTGGGCTGGCTCGAGCGGGTGCCGACCTACAAGGAGCAGATTCAGCAGCTCGAGAACAAGGACCTGTCGACCTACGGCTTCCTGGGCTATCCGCTGCTCCAGACGGTGGACATCATCATCTATCGCGCCCACTTCGTGCCGGTGGGGGAGGACCAGGCGAGCCACATCGAGATCAGCCGCGAGCTGGTTCGCCGCTTCAACCACCTCTACGGCGGCGGCATCTTTCCCGAGCCCCAGGCCCTGTTCACCCCGACCCCCAAGGTGCCGGGCATCGACGGCCGCAAGATGTCCAAGTCCTACGGCAACGCCATCAATCTGTCGGACCCGCCGGACGTCATCCGCGACAAGTGCAAGCAGATGTTCACCGACCCGCAGCGGCTGACCCGCAAGGACCCGGGCCGTCCCGAGGTCTGCAACCTCTACGAGTTCCACAAGCTGATGTCGCCGGCAGACGTCCAGGAGCGGGTCTACCACCAGTGCCGGGCCGCCGAGATCGGCTGCGTCGACGACAAGAAGCTCCTGGCGCAGATCATCATCGACTTCCTGGAGCCGATGCAGCGGCGGCGCCACGAGCTGGAGCGCGACCCTAACATGCTGATGGACATCCTCGTCGAGGGATCGCGGCGCGCGCGGGAGCGGACGGCGGAGACCCTGGACATGGTGCGCGGAGCCCTGGGGCTCGACTACTCTCGGCTGCGCGGGGCCGTGCCCGGATCAGCGGGATCTGTGGGATGAGCCGGCCCCGCCGTATCGTGCCGAAGCCGGCGCCGGGGGCCGAAGCGGGGGAGGGAGCACCGGTCGCTCCCGGGATGGAGACCGCCGCCTCCGGCAGCCTGCTGCCCGAGGCGTGGCGCGTCCAGCTCCCGGTGTTCGAGGGGCCGCTGGACCTGCTGCTCCATCTCATCCGGATCAACAAGGTGGAGATCACGGACATCCCGGTGGCGACCATCTGCGACCAGTTCCACGCCTACCTGGGGCTGATGGAGGAGCTCAACCTCGACGTCGCGGCCGAGTACATCTACGAGGCGGCGCTGCTGATCCATCTCAAGTCCAAGCTGCTCCTGCCGCGGCCGGCCAAGGCCGCGGGCGAGCCCGAAGAGGACCCGCGCCAGGAGCTGGTGGAGCGCCTCCTCGAGTACCGGCGAATGAAAGAGGTCGCCCAGTCGTTCGCCGAGGTGGACCGGCTGCGCATGGGCATCTGGACCCGCAAGCCGCAGCCGCTGCCCCAGGTGGAGGAAGAGGAGGAGCAGGCCATCGACATGGGCGAGGTCTCCCTGTTCGACCTCCTCTCGGCCTTGCGGCAGGCGATGGTCCGCTACGACAAGGAGCACCCGCCGCCGCTGCAGCTCTCGGGCGAGGCCTTCTCGGTGCGCGGGCAGTTCGACCGGCTCCTGGCGCATCTCGACGCCGGGCACCCGTACGACCTCATCAACGACCTGCGTGGGCTCTCCTGCCGGGCGGAGGCGATCGCCACCTTCCTGGCGGTGCTGGAGCTCGCCCGGCTCAACCTCATCCGTGTCCACCAGACCGAGGTGGGCGACGTCCTGCTGTATCGCACCACGCGTGAGCTGTCCGATCGAGATTGGGAGGAGATCGGCGGATGACGGAGCGGCACGAGATGGAATCGGCCATCGAGGCCATCCTCTTCGTCTCCTCGGAGCCGGTGCCCCGGGCCAAGCTCCTGGAGATGTTCGACGAGGAGGAGCGGGAGCAGGCGAACGAGGCGCTGAACGCGGTGCTCGCCCGCTTCGAGGCCGGCGACGGCCGCGGCGTCATGGCCGAGGACGTCGCCGGTGGCGTGCGGCTGGTGACTCGGCCCGAGGCGGTAGGCTGGCTGCGCCGCTTCTTCGACGTCGCCGGCGGCTCGAAGCTGTCGATGGCGGCGCTCGAGACCCTGGCCATCATCGCTTACCGGCAGCCGATCACCGGTCCGGAGATCCAGGAGCTGCGCGGCGTCAGCTCGGCGGGCGTCATCAAGACCCTGCTGGAGCGCCGCATGGTGCGCATCGCCGGCCGCAAGGAGGTGGTGGGCAAGCCCTTCCTCTACGGCACCACGCGGGAGTTCCTGGTCCACTTCGGGCTCAACAGCCTCAAGGACCTGCCGCCGCTCGAGGAGTTCGAGGAGACCTTCGGACCCGGCGGCGAGGCCACCATGGCATTGAGCGCCGCCGCCCTCGAGGCGGTGGCGCCGCCAGGGCCGGTGCCGCTGGCCGGCGAGGATCGCGAGGAGCGCATCCTCCAGGAGGTGGCGGCGATCGAGGAGGCGGCCAGCGAGGCGCCCGACCCGGACGAGGGGCCGGGAGAGGAGTAGGGTGCGGGTACGCGCCATGCAGAGGGGGAACCGGTGATGAGCGAAGAGCGGCTACAGAAGATCCTTGCCCGGGCCGGCGTGGCCGCCCGCCGCAAGGCGGAGGAGCTGATCCGGGACGGCTTGGTCACCATCAACGGCCAGGTGGCGGAGCTGGGCTCCAAGGCCGACCCCGAGCGCGACGCCATCAAGGTGGACGGCAAGCGGATCCACCCGAGCGCCGCCCACCGCTATCTGCTCCTCAACAAGCCCAAGGGGGTCATGTCCACGGTCTCCGACCCCGAGGGGCGGCCGACGGTGATAGACCTGGTGCCGCCCGGCCTGCGCAGGGCCCTGGTGCCGGTGGGGCGGCTGGATTTCGACACCGAGGGGCTGCTCCTGCTGACTGACGACGGCGACTTCGCCCAGCAGGTCGCCCATCCGCGCTTCGGCTGCACCAAGACCTACGAGGTCAAGGTCAAGGGGCGGCCTGAGGAGAGCCAGCTCGAACGGCTGCGCACCGGCATCGTGCTCGACGGCCGGCGCACGGCGCCCTGCCGGATCACGCCCCACAGCCGGACCATCACCGCCACCCGCCGCCGCGGCAGGTTCGACGACGGGGACGACAACACTACTTGGTGGATGGTGGAGCTGAACGAGGGACGGACGCGCCAGATCCGCGAGATGTTCCATCGTATCGGACATCCGGTACAGAAGCTGCGCCGGGTGGCCATCGGGCCGGTGCGCGACCCGCGCCTGCCGGTAGGCGCCGTGCGCGAGCTCTCCGAGCAGGAGGTGGAGAAGCTCACCAAGGCCTCGGGCGGGCCCAAGCCGGCTCCGGGAGCCAAGAAGGCCCCGGCGAAGAAGGTGGCCGCCAAGAAGACTGCGGCGAAGAAGGGGACGGCCGGGACGGAGGCCGCGAAAGCGGAGAAGCGGCCGCGCGGCGAGCGGCGGACTCTGGCCGAGGTGAGCCGGGAGAGCTCCCGCGCTCCCAAGGGACCCAAGGTGACGGCGGCGGGCCGCAAGGTGATGGCGGGCGCGCGGAAAGGGGCGGCGCCAACGGCCAAAGCTACACCGGCGGCCAAGGCCGGGCCGCGCAAGGGCTCCCCCCGGACCGGCGGCGGCGCGAAGGACCCCGCGGGTCCGCGCTCCTCGGGGCCACGTTCGGGCCATGGGCGGGGTTGAGGGCGTGTCCATCGTGCGGCCTCTCATCGTCGCCATCGACGGCCCCTCGGGGGTCGGCAAGAGCACCACGGCACGGCGGCTCGCCCGCCGGCTGGGCGTCCCCTTCCTCGACACCGGCGCCATGTACCGGGCAATCGGCGTGAAGGTGCTGGAGAGCGGCATCGATCCCGCCGATCAGAAGGGGGTGGAGGCGGTTGCGGCCGCGGTCGACGTCCAGCTCGGGCACCTCGACGACGGCAGCTTCGAGGTTCTCCTCGACGGCCAGCCCGTGGAGCACCGCATCCGCACGCCCGAGGTCAGCGAGGCGACGTCCGCCATCTCCGTCTACCCGGAGGTCCGCCGCCGCCTGGTCGCCCTGCAGCAGGAGGCCGCCCGGCAGTTCGGGGGTGTCCTCGAGGGCCGCGACATCGGCACCCACGTCTTCCCCGACACACCCTACAAGTTCTACCTGGACGCCGACCCCGAGGTCCGCGGCCGGCGCCGCTACGACGAGTTGGTCGCCGCCGGCCGCCAGGTCGTCTATGGCGACGTCGTCGAGGACATCCGCCGCCGCGACCACCGCGACAGCACTCGCGCTGATTCCCCTCTGACCTGCCTGCCCAGCCACATCTTCATCGACGCCTCGAACCTCACCGTCGACGAGGTCGTGGCCACCATGGAGCGGGCGATCGAGGAGCGGGGCGGGGAGGGCTGAGCTGGCGCCCTCGTCTCAGTGTCGGCTCTCCGAGCACCGCAGAGCCGCCCGGTCGTCGTCCTCCAGCGACCGCCCCTCGGCGCCGAAGTAGCCGAGTACATGGACGGCCGCGGGCCGGACATCACCTCGGTGTGGTGGATGCCCAGGGCGTGGCCGAGCTCGTGGGGAGCCGTGGTCTGGATGTCGAGGCCCTTGCCGGTGGTCTGCCACTTCTGGGCGGCGTTGAAGGAGATGTCCGACTCGACGATGACCTGACCGGACTGGAGGACCAGCGAGGTGATGGCCAGACAGGTGCCCGTGCAGCCGTTCCCCTTGGCCCACGAGATGGTGTTGCGGTCGTCCACGGCGAAGCCGGCGGTCGTGGTGCCCGCAAGGGTCAGCACGTGCTCGGAGCCGGCGCCGGTCCAGCTCTTGACCGCCGCCGTCAGGGCCGCCGCCGACTTGCGGGCCGCCTGTCGATTCGCCTTCGCCGGTGGTTCACGAACCACTCGATCTGCTGATTCTCCCAGTGTACGAAGCCGTTGGAGACATCGCACGCCGCCGCCGCGCTGGCGCTCACCCGGCCCACGGACCGGTTCTGGATCATGCGATAGGCCTGCGACGGAACGGCCCAGACGAGCAACACCCCCACCACGAAGACACGAAGGGCCAGACGAGAGAGGGTCTCGGTCACGATACACGGCTCCCGCGGGCGCGAAGGTCGATGCTGCTCTTGCGGCCAGCTTGGTTGTTGGGCCTACTTCTAGCCCGAATCAATATGACCGCAAGAGCGCGGGGGAGCTCACCGTGCCGGGTTGCGTTCCCAGGAGCCGTACATGGGGTTGGGGATCAGGATGAAGCGCCGGCCGAAGTCGGAGTAGGCGGAGTCCTGCTTCGCCAGCAGGCTCTGGTCGAGGTCGGGAAAGTCCTTGATGTTGTCGCCGACCCAGAGGAGGATCCGCAGCGGCGGCACCCCCGGCGCGGCGGTGCCGTTCTCGACCTTCTGCCAGCGCGGCTCCTTTTCGCTGTCGTTCTCCATGCAGAGCATCAGGTCGTAAGGGATGCCGTCGTTCCGGAAGTCGGCCTCGGTGTCCGGGCACTCGGCGTTGCTCCGGTTGGTCACGATGGCGATCTTGCCACCGAGCTCGTGGACGCGGGTGAGGAAGGCGACGGCACCGGGCAGCGGCGTCGCCGCCTTCTTCTCCGTCCACTGCTTCCACGAGGCGGAGTCGAAGCCGGCCCCCTGCGCCGCGCGCTCCTTCATGTAGTCGGAGTTGTCGATGACCGTCTCGTCGCCGTCCAGGGCCACGGCCCAGGTGCCGGCCGGGACGCCCTTGGCCAGCTTCTCGATCCTCTCGGTGGCCAGGAGGTAGGCCTGGAGCAGGGCCGCGTGGTGCTCGGCGGAGTCGCGCACCCAGTGAATGGCGGCGGGCGGCGCCGCCGGAGCTGCCTGGGACGGGGCTGTCTGGGACGGGGTCGCGGCGGGAGCCGGCTGGGCCGGGGGAGCCGCCGTCGGCGTAGGGGCCGTGGCACAGCCGGAGGCCAGGACGACGACAAGGATCAGGGCACGGCACGTCATTTTCATCCTCCTCAGCGGTTGGACCCCGAGTCTATAGGAGGCGGGGGGATCCCCGGCAATCCTCTTGCAGAGAACCTCGAGGAAGGAGCGGTGTGTGGGCGTGTGGCTGCCTCGCTTCCGTAAGACTGACAACCAGAAAGGAGAGTCAGACATGGGTCTAATCGATTTCGCGAAGAGTGTGGGCCGGAAGCTGGGCCTGGGAGATGATGACGACAAGAAGCCGCAGGGCCAGAAGGTGCCGGGCCCCGGCGCGCAGGCCGCTCCGACCGCGCAGCAGGTCGAGGAGCTGAAGGAGCGCCGCAAGGCCGCGGCCCTGGTCAAGCTGGTCCAGGAGATGGGTTTCAAGGTGCAGGACCTAGGCATCCGCGTCGACAACGACCGAGTCACCCTGACCGGTACCGCGGACACCCAGGAGAACCGGGAGAAGATCGTCCTCCTCGTCGGCAACGTCGAGGGGATCGGCAGCGTCGACGACCAGCTCAAGGTCAGCACGCCCGCGCCTGAGGCTACCTACTATGAGGTCAAGTCGGGCGACACCCTGTCCAAGATCTCCAAGCAGTTCTACGGCGATGCCAACAAGTACATGGTGATCTTCGAGGCGAACAAGCCGATGCTCAAGGATCCGGACGAGATCTACCCCGGCCAGCGGCTGCGCATCCCGGCGGCCGTGGAATCCGCCGCCGGCCGTCACTCCTGAACGGCTCGGCTTCCTGATAGGAGCGGCCCCGGGTTTCCGGGGGCCGTTCCTGCTTCAGCGGGTGCGGAAGGGGACGAACCGGGAGGCCGAAAGCGCCGTCCCGTCGAAGGAGCGAAGGACGAAGCCCGAGCCCTGGGCGGTGGCGGCACAGCCGGAGAGAAGGAGCCAGATCTCCCCCTTGGGCACCAGCACCTGGGTGACCGGGAGCTGCTCGCCGCTCTTGCTGCGCACCTCGCTGCGGGTCTCGGAGAGGCGGATCCAGTCGCCGCTCGGCGCCAAGCGGGTGAGGACCACGGTCTCCTCGGTTGGCCGGCGCCGGTCGAACCAGACGAGCCGCAGGGCACCCCGGTGATCGCCGACCGGCAGGTCGACCCAGTAGTCGGTGCCCTGCCTCCACATCCCCGCCGTGCTCTGGGTTCCCCAGGGTGTCCAGGTGGAGCGGCGCCAGCCCTTGCCGGAGTCGTCCGACAGATAGACCACTCCATCGGCCGAGACGTAGGCGGCAGAGGTGCCGGTGAGGGCGATGATCTGCCCCCGCCGCTCCGCCGGCAGGCTGGGCACGCCCGTCACCCAGACCTCCGGCCGGCCCGAGCTGGAGAAGAGGGCGGTGCCGGTGAGCACCCCATCCTTGCGCTGGGGCGCCGGCAGCGCCGACGGCTGGCCCACGGCGGTCACCATCTGGCCGCCCACGTTCTTCCACTCGCGGCCCTCCATCCGGAAGGCCCAGGCCTGGATCTGGCCGTCCTGCCGGCTGGCGCCGTGGAGGATCACCCACGGCGCGCCGGTGTTGTCGTACGTCGGAGTGACCGTGGCGGCCGTGGGCGAGGTCAAGGGATCACCCAGCGGCTCCCACCCGCTGTCCGAGGCGCCGCCGGTCCAGCGCATAGGCTGGAGGCAGGAGGTGCCGCAGGAGGTGACCGCCAGCACCGGACCCGGCCCGACCGAGCCGCCGAAGAGCCCCTTCGGAGGGTTCGGCCAAGCCCGGGCCTCGCGGCCTTCGGGGTCCAGCTCCACGAGCCAGCCCCTGCCGTCCTCGCCTGTGGAAGGGATGGAGAAGAGCATCCGGCCGGACGCCGTATCCATTCCGAGGAGCGTCACGGCGGTCGAGCCGTCGCAGATCGCGAGTGGCGCGGCCGCCGTGGGGAGGCTCACGAGGAGGGCCAAGGCGGCCAGGAGCAGCGGACGCATGAACGGCACGGTTTTCCTCCAGAGCGCGATCAGCCGCGACGGGCTTCGCGGATGGTCCGTCCCCAGTGTTGCGCGCGCATCGATTTGACCTTGGCGATCCGCTCCTCCGCCACCCGGTCGGCGGCGACGTAGGTCGGCACCGACTGGTCGCGCGAGATCTGGAACACCCGCATCATGTTGAGGTAGATGCCCCGGGTCATACGCATCGCCCGTTCGCGGTTGTAGCCCGTCAGCTCGTTGTAGACGTTGATCAGGCCGCCGGCGTTGATCACGAAGTCGGGCGCGTAGAGGATGCCCCGGTCGTGGAGCGCCTGGCCGTGCTGGGCCTCGTCGGCGAGCTGGTTGTTGGCCGCCCCCGCCACCACCTTGCAGCGCAGGGCCGGGATCGTCTGGTCGTTGAGGATGGCCCCGAGCGCGCAGGGCGCCACGATGTCGCAGTCGACGGAGAGGATCTCGGCCGTGGGGACGATCTCCACCCCGAGATCCTCGTTGGCCTTGGCCGTGGCCTCGGTGTCGATGTCGGCGCCGAAGACCTTGGCACCCTCGTCCTTGAGGTACTTCGCCAGATGATAGCCGACGCTGCCCAGCCCCTGAATGGCGACGGAGCGGCCGGTGAGCACGCCGTCGTTCCCGCCGAGCTGCCAGTGCGAGGCGGCCTTGATGCCCTGCAGGACGCCGTAGGCGGTCACCGGCGACGGGTCGCCGCCGCCGCCGTGGGCGGGGGAGACGCCGGTCACCCAGCGGGTCTCCTCGAGGACGACCTCCATGTCCTCCATGTCGGACCCGACGTCCTCGGCGGTGATGTAGAGGCCGCCCAGCGACTCGACGTAGCGGCCGAAGCTGCGGAACAGAGCCTCGCTCTTGTCCTTCTTCGGATCGCCGATGATCACGGCCTTGCCGCCGCCCAGGTTGAGCCCGGCGGCCGCGGCCTTGTAAGTCATGCCACGGGACAGACGCAGCACGTCGGTGACGGCGTCGTCCATGGACTTGTAGGGCCACATCCGCACTCCTCCCAGCCCGGGACCCAGCGCGGTCGAATGAACGGCAATGATGGCCTCGAGCCCCACCTCGGGGTTGGAGCAGACGAGCACCCGCTCGTGCCCCATGCTCGCCATCTGCTGGAAGAGATCCATGAACCTCCCTTTCTCAGGAGACGATGTCGTTGGAAACACGCCGCACCCAGGGGAAGCCGTCCCGTGTGGATGGCCACACGAATACCGTGTGGGCGCGAACGGCCGGAAGTGTACTCGAAGGGGTCGCGAGGGATGAAGCCGCGGAGCGGCGCGGGCGTGCCGCGGTGCGACGCCCGGCGCCCCCCGGCGCCCTCAGAGCTTCCCGAGGGCTGCCAGAACCTCCTCGTCGTGCCCGTCGACGCTGACCCGCTTCCAGACCTTGCGCACCTTGCCGTCGGCGTCGATGAGGAAGGTAGAGCGCTGGATGCCCATCGAGGTCTTGCCGTACATGTTCTTCTCCCGCCAGGCGCCGTACTGCTCGGCCACCTGATGGCCGGTGTCGGCGAGGAGCGGGAAGTTGAGGCTGTACTTGTCGCGGAACCGGCCGTGGCTCGCCACGTCGTCGGGAGAGACGCCGAGGACGACGGCGCCGCGGTCGGCGAGGTCCTGCCGGCGGTCCCGGAAGGCGCACGCCTCCTTGGTGCAGCCGGGCGTGTCGTCCTGCGGGTAGAAATACAGCACCACGGGCTTGCCGCGGAGTTCCGAGAGCTTCACCTGGCGGCCGTCGTCGGCGGCGAGGGTGAAATCGGGCGCGGTCTGCCCTTCTTCGATCCAATCGGACATGCTTTCGTCTCCTCGGAGAAAAAGTCACGGCCGGGCGGGCCGCCCGGGCCAGGGAAGTGAAGTCTACCGCAGCTCCGGCAGACGGCGGCAGAGGAAGGCGATGCCGTCCCAGAAGGCGAAGGGCTGGAAGCCCCCCGCTTCCAGGAAGAGCCCGTGCCGCTCCGCGAGCTCCTCGACCTCCTCGCAGTCGGCCTGGAGGTCGGAGCGATAGGAGAAGTTGAGGATGGCGAAGTCGCCGCCGGGGCGCAGCACGCGGGCCACCTCCCGGAAGTGGGCCTCCACCAGGTCGGGCCCTCCCTGATGGATGTAAGGAAGGGAGTCGACGGCGAGCACGAGGTCGAAGCGGGCGTCGGGGAAGCCGGCGAGGTCGAGGCCCGAGCACTCGGCGAGGTGGACGTTGGCGAGCCCGGCGCACCGCCTCCGGGCGGCGGCGACCATGCCGGGGGAGACGTCGATGCCGTGGATCTCGGCCAGCCGGGGAGCGAGCGCCGCCAGGACGCGGCCGATGCCGCACCCGATCTCCAGGGCCGAGCGGTCGGGATCGAGCAGGCCCCAGCGGTCGAGGAGGACGAGGATCTCCTCCGTCGCCTGCTCCAGCAGCTCTGGGCTGCCCAGGGAGTAGGCGGCGACGCTCGCCACCTCGTCCTGCCGCACCGCCCGGTCGAAGAAGCGGCGGATCTCGTCGACGGCTGTCCCAGGAGGCGAGGGGGGGGCGGGAGCGGGGTGGTGGCGCAGCATCGAGGTGATGCGCTCGCAGGCGTCGCGATGGTCGAGGAGCAGGCCCTCCAGCTCGGCCGCCACCGGATGCCCGGTCGCCACCGCCTCCCCGATCAGGTCCGCCACCGCCTCGACGCTCCCCAGCTCGTCGAGCAGCCGCACGAGCCCGAGCGCCGGGTGGGTGTCGCCCGTCAGGCATCCGTTCAGGATGTGCCGCGACGCCGAGGAGGGGGCGGCGATCTTGGGGGTGTCCCGCTTCGGCATGGGAGGAATGGTACAACCCCGGGGGTATCCGCCCTGGTATCCGCCCTCACCCCCGGGTGCTGTCTTCATCAGGCCATGAACCCCAGGTCCGGGTTGTCGAAGCGCCCGAGGTTGGGGAAGAGGAGGGGGAGGTCGGCGTTGCTCACTC
>DASPJI010000390.1:0-2289 GCA_035628695.1 Thermoanaerobaculia bacterium
TCGCCGTCCAACACCGAGCTGATCCTCAAGGTCCTGGACTTCGGCGACGTGGTGAAGATCTTCTACGGCCAGCTCACCAACCTGCGGTTCACCCTAATCGTCACCGACACGCAGACCGGCACATCCCGGGTCTACGGCAACACCCCGGGCGAGTGCGGCGCCATCGACCAGTCGGCCTTCGCCGGCTCCGGCGCTGCTCCCATCTCGGCCGCCAAGGCAGGCCCCTGCCGCCCCGGCCCCGGGACCCTCTGCCTCATGGGCAACCGCTTCGAGGTGACCGCCGAGTGGCGCAACCCGGGGGACGGCTCGAGCGGCCAGGCCGGCGCAGTCCCGCTGTCGGCCCTCACCGGCGCCTTCTGGTTCGGCGACCGCAACAACCTCGAGGTGATGACCAAGATCCTCGACCTGGGCGGCCGGATCGATTTCTTCTACGGCACCCTGTCGGACCTCGAGTACACCCTCACGGTGACCGACACCGCCACGGGGACGGTCAAGACCTACCGCAACCCCGCCGGCACCTATTGCGGCGGGCTCGACGACGCGGCGTTCTAGGATGGGATGGGGGGCGGCCCCTCTCGGGAGAGAGGAGCCGCCAGGGCGGACTAGCGGATGCGGCTCGACACCAGATCGTAGATCGGGGCGTCGATATGGGAACGCCCGGTGTCCAGCAGCCAGCGCTCCATGCCGGGGGCGGCGGTGGCACCGAAGTCGGGCAGCGCCGGGGCCGGGCTCGCGGCGGCCGGCGCCGCGCCGACACCCGCCAGCGGCAGGCAGGCGAGACCGACGCCCATCAGGGAGCGGCCGAGGAATTCACGTCGATTCCAACTCATCTGTCGTTCCTCCTGGGTTCAGCCGTTCTCTACTGGACCATGATGATGTTGTTGTCGGCATACCAGTACCCGCAGAAGCTGGTGTAGTTCCCACGGTTGCAGGTCTGCGGGTTGGTGATGACGACACCGGAGTTGTCGTAGTTGCGCGCGGCGGTCTGGCCGGGCTTGTGGCCCCAGACGCCATTGGCGACCTTGCGGTAGAAGTGGAAGTCGACGCCCGGCCAGATCACCAGCGCGATGGTCAGGTTGTTGGCCGCCTGGCAGCCGTTGAACCAGCCGTCCCACTCGGCGGAGGAGGCGACGGCGGAGCAAGTGAGACCCGTGATCGGGTGGCCCGAGATGCGTCCGGGCTGGGCGAACGTATTGGTGCGGTGGTTCGCCGCGAAGTTGTAGCAATTGTTCTTGCGGATGTAGGTGGAGCCGTTCCAGAAGCTGAAATCCGTCGAGCTCGTGAGGTAGTTCGACGCGCAGGCGACGAGGCTTCCCTTGTCCTGGGCCTCGGGGCCCTGCCCCGGCGCAAGCTTCCCCAGACGTGCGGGAGGCTGCCGGATGGTCTCGGCGGCCGCACCCCGCAGGAAATCGTCGACCTCCGTGTCCGCCTTCTCCGAGGTGTCCAGGAGCCAGAGGGCTGTCGCGGCGTCCTTGTCCAGCGGTTCGCCGCCGAGCCGGAAGCTGGAGGGCAGGGCGGCCTTGCCCTGGCTCTCCTCCCCCTCCTTCTCACGGGTGACGATGTATCCCCGGTAGCCGAGCCCGCCGGTGGCGGCGGTGACCGGCAGCATGAGCGAAGGGTCCGCCTTGACGCGGTCCACCAGCTCACGCTCCTCCTTGGGAGACAGGATCCAGGACGGGTTGGGACGGCCTGAGAAGATGTCGAGCTCGATCCGCAGCATGAATACACTCCTCCTGTAGAAGTTCATGGGGCCGACGCCTGGAACTGCACGAAGGCCTCGACAATATTCTTCGGTGCGCATAGCCTCTCCTGGCGAGCCGCCCCGCCGGGTCCACAGTGACCGGACCTCTCTCGCCGGCACTTGTTCCCACTTTCCGTCTCGACGCTCCCCTCTCTTTGCAGTACCCTCCCCCACCATGCGCCGCAACGACACCCTTCTCGACCTCTTCCTCGAGCTGCAGATCCTCGACCGCATCCCCCGCTCCGGCTATACGCTGCGCGGCGTCGCCGACCCGGAGAGCGTGACGGAACACAGTTGGCACGTCGTCTTCCTGGTGTGGACGCTGGGCGCGCGGATCGAAGGGCTGGACGTCCAGCGGGCGGTGGAGATCGCGCTGGTCCACGACTTGGCGGAGCTGCGGGTGGGAGACCTCCCCCGGACCGCCTCGCACTACTTCCCCGAGGGGGCCAAAAAGTCCGCGGAGATGGCCGCCATGCAGGACGTGCTGTACCCGCTGCCGGAGCGCTCCATGGGCCTCTACCGGGAGTACCAGGAGGGCACCAGCCCCG
>DASPJI010000391.1:0-7588 GCA_035628695.1 Thermoanaerobaculia bacterium
AGGCCTACCTCGACGTCACCGACCACCTGGGGGGGCACGGCAGCGCCACGGCGCTGGCGCGGGAGATCCGGCGGCGGGTGCGGGAGGAGCGGGGCCTCACGGTGAGCGTCGGCGTCGGCCCCAACCGGCTGGTCGCCAAGATCGCCTCGGACTTTCACAAGCCGGACGGCCTGACGGTGGTGCCCCCCGGCAAGGTCCAGGCCTTCCTCGATCCTCTCCCCGTGCGCCGGCTCCACGGCGTGGGCCCCGCCACCGAGCGGGCGCTGGGGGAGCTGGGGGTCCAGACCGTGGCCGAGCTGCGGGCGGTCCCTCTGGACGTCCTCTCCGGCCGCTTCGGCAAGCACGGCCGCATCCTCTTCGAGTTCGCCTGCGGCATCGACGAGCGGCCGGTGGAGACGCATCAGGAGAGGAAGAGCCTCGGCACCGAGAACACCTACGCGGTCGACCTGGTGGGGCTCGCCCGCATCGAGGAGGAGATCGACAAGATGGCGGAGGAGGTGGCCGCCGGGCTGGAGCGCCGGAGCCTCGCCGGCTGCACCGTCACGCTCAAGGTCCGCTATTCGGACTTCACCACCGTCACCCGCTCGCGGACCTTCAACATCCCGGTCCGCGACCGGACGACCATCGCCGGCTGCGCCAAGGACCTGCTGCGCAAGACCGACGCCGCCTCGCGCCCGGTCCGCCTGATCGGCGTCACCGCCTCCACCCTAGTCCACGGCCTGATCGAGCAGCTCCGTCTGTTCGAGTGAGGGGCAGCCCGGGCCCGTACGGCTGAGCTACACTGGCCCCACCATGGAGGCGGCTGCTCTCTCCCCGCGGGAGTACCATGCCCGGCGCGAACGGGAGCGTCAGGACGAAAGGGAGTCTCTGCGCCAGGACGTTTTGGAGCGGGTGCGGCAGTCCATACGGACGCACGCCCCCCGTTTTCCCGCGATCCGGGCCGTCTACCTCTTCGGCTCCCTCGTCCAACCGGGGCGGTTCACCTCGGGCTCGGATGTGGACTTGGCCGTCGACGTCGATGACATCCAGGTGGAGACCCCATTCTGGCGCGCCCTGGAAGAGGAGCTGGAGAGGAACGTCGACCTGAGGCCCCGTGCCGGCGCCGTGGCGCGGGCGGTGGAAAGCTATGGGGAGCTCTGCTATGAGCGCGAAGTGGGTCCTCCTGGAAAGTAGCATTCGCGACGACCTCCGGTCCATCGAGAGGCTCTACGAGGATCTCGGTCACCCTCGGCTCGACGGCTCCGAGACCGAGGAGGAGCGGATCGTCGTCGCCTACAGGCTGCACAATCTCTACAGCGCTTTCGAGAACATCTTCCGGAACATTGCCGCGGCCTTCGAGAACAGGTTGGACGAGCGCGGCGGGTGGCATCGCGAGCTCCTGCGGCGGATGCGTCTGGATCTCCAGCCCGTGCGCCCAGCGCTGATCGACGACGAGACCTACGAAAAGCTGGATGAGATGCTCCGGTTCCGGCATCTCTTCCGGGCTGCCTATTCCGTCTCCTTCGACCCGGCGCGGCTCCGGCTCGTCCTGGACAAGGCATTGGATCTCCGGCCGCTGTACCCGCCTCAGGTCGAGCGGTTCCTCGAGTTCCTGCACCTGTTGGAGTAGGTCGAGGGCCAGCACCTGCTCCATGCCGTCCTCGTCCTCCCCCCTGCTGCGCATCGACGACCACGGCCTCTTCTGCGAGGCCGGCGGGTTCCACATCGATCCGTGGAAGCCGGTCGAGCGTGCGGTGATCTCCCACGGCCACGGCGACCACGCGCGGCCGGGGAGCCGGCGCTACCTGGCGCCGTCGCCGTCGCTGCCCATCCTCGAGAAACGGCTGGGGGGAGGGGCACGGATCGAGACGGCGCCGTTCGGGGAGACGGTGCGGGTGCGGGACGTCACCGTGTCGTTCCACCCCGCGGGGCACATCCTGGGCTCGGCCCAGGTGCGGGTGGAGCGGGGGGGCGAGGTCTGGGTCTTCTCGGGGGACTACAAGCGCGCCGCCGATCCCTCGTGCGAGCCGTTCGAGCCGGTGCGCTGCCATACCTTCATCACTGAGGCCACCTTCGGCCTGCCGATCTACGTCTGGGACGACACCGCCGCGGTGGCGCGGGAGATCCTGGAGTGGTGGGAGGGGAACCGGGCGCTGGACCGCACGTCCGTGCTCTTCTGCTATGCACTCGGCAAGGCGCAGCGCATCCTCGCCGAGCTGGCCCGGCTCACCGACCGCCCGGTCTGGGTCCACGGCGCCATCGAGACCCTGACCCGGTGCTACCGGCAGGCGGGTGTACCCATGCTCCCCACCCGACGGGTGGGCGATACGGTCAAGGGGCAGCCGTTCGCCGGCGAGCTGGTGCTGGCGCCTCCGGCCGCCGGCGGCTCTCTCTGGATGCGCCGCTTCGGCCGCGCCTCCACCGGCTTCGCCTCCGGCTGGATGCGGGTGCGGGGGCCCCGGCGGCGGCGCGGCTGCGACCGCGGCTTCGTCATCTCCGATCACGCCGACTGGCCGGACCTGCTGCGCACCATCGCCGACAGCGGAGCCTCGCGGGTGCTCACCACCCACGGCTCTGCCGGACCCCTGGCCCGCTACCTGTGCGAACAGGGTGTCGAGGCCAGCCCACTCGCCACCCCCTTCGAGGGGGAGGAGGGGGTGGAGTCCGGGGGCGAGACGTGAGGCGCTTCGCCGCCCTGATCGAGGTGCTGGACCGGACCGCCTCGGTCAACGAGAAGGCGGCGGCCCTGGCCGGCTATTTCCGAACCGCGCCTCCGGCCGACGGCGCGTGGGCGCTCTACTTCCTCACCGGCCGCCGGCTCGAGCGGCGGCTGCCGGCCCGGCTCCTCGCCGGCTGGGCCATGGCGGCGGCGGGCGTCGCGGACTGGCTGTTCGAGGAGTGCTACGGCACGGTGGGGGACCTCGTGGAGACGATCGTCCTGGTGCTGGACACCCTGCCGCGTTCTCCGGGCGACGGCGCCGACGCGGCGCTCTCCCTCTCCGCCTGGATCGAGGAGCGGGTCCTGCCTCTCAAGGAGCTGCCGGCGGAGGAGCAGCGTACCCGCCTTCTCGCCTGGTGGGCGGCCCTCGACCGCGGACAGGCCTTCGTCCTCACCAAGATCCTCACCGGCGAGCTGAAGGCGGGCGTCTCCAAGACGGTGTTGGAGAGGGCCCTCGGCGAGGTGGCGGGGCTCCCCCCAGCCACGATGGCCGCCCGTCTCGAGGGAGGGTGGGAGCCCACCGCGGCGTCCCTGCGACAGCTCCTCTCCGCCGGCGATTCTTCCGGCGATGGCGGCGGGACCGCCCCCTCCGTGCCCCCCCGGGAGGAGACGGTGGAGGAGCCGAAGGAGCGCCCCTACAGCGTCGACGCCGTCCTCGTCTATGCCCGGCCCGGGCAGGGGTGGCGCGCCAGCCATTTCACCGACTACACCTTCGCCGTCTGGTCCGGTGCCGAGCTGGTCCCCTTCACCAAGGCGGACGCGGGCCTCTCGGAAACCGAGGTGGTGGAGCTCGACCGCTGGATCCGCCGGCACACCCTGCAGCGGTTCGGGCCCGTACGCGCCGTCGAGCCCGTGCATGTCTTCGAGGTCGCCTTCGAGGGGATCGCCGCCTCGTCCCGCCACCGCTCGGGCGTCGCCGTCCGCTCCCCCCGCATTGCCCGCTGGCGCACCGACAAGGCCGCCGCCGAGGCCGACACCCTGGAGCGGGTCCAGGCGCTCGTCGAATCTCCTGCCTGAGCGCAGGGCATGGATTTTGCTTAAATTCATGACCACAAGCTGTTGTCTTGCGAGGAGAACGGGTCATGCTGAGGTGGGCGCTCATCTTTCTGATCGTCGCTCTGGTTGCCGCGGTCTTCGGCTTCGGCGGCATCGCCGCCGGCGCGGCGGACGTCGCGAGGATTCTGTTCTATCTGTGTCTGGCAGTGTTTGCCGTCTCCCTGGGGATGGGGCTGAGGCGGCGGGCCTGAGGGGGCGTTTGGCCCTACAATCGCGGAGGCAGTGAGCCGCCGCCGCTCCCGGGCGTGGTACGCGGACCCTGTCGTTCTTACAAGGACTGCGTATGCTCGAGACCCTCCAGCGGGAGCCCGCCGACAGCGGCGAGGAGCGGCCCCGGCCCAACATCAAGAAGCTCCGCGAGCTGCTGACGGGGCCGTTCGACGTCCGGTCGCTGGCGCTCACCGGCCTGCTGGTCCTGGCGACTTTCTACACGCTCTACCTGGCCCGCTCTTTCTTTTTGCCCATCATCCTGGCGGTGCTGCTCAGCTTCCTGCTGACGCCGGTGGTGCGCCTGCTCCGCAAGCTCCGCGTCCCCCAGGGCATGGCGGCGGGGCTGGTGGTCTTCGGTCTGCTGGGGGGGCTGGGCTGGGGGGTGTACGAGCTGTCCGGGCCCGCCTACGAGTGGGCGCAGAAGGCGCCCCAGAGCCTGCGGCGGCTCGAGAGGAAGCTGCGGGACTTCAAGCGGCCGGTGCAGACCATGAGCAAGGCCACCGAGCAGGTGGAGAAGATCACCCAGATGGGGGGCGGGGCCTCCCCCCGCACGGTGGCGGTGCAGACGGAGACCCTGGGGGAGAGGATGTTCAGCCAGGCCACCGAGCTGGTCGCCGGGGCCACCGTGATGTTCATCCTCCTCTTCTTCCTGCTCGCTTCGGGGGACCTCTTCCTGCGCAAGCTGATCCGGGTCCTGCCGCGGCTGTCGGACCGCAAGCGGGCGGTCGAGATCGCCCGCCAGATCGAGTCGGACATCTCGGCCTACCTGTCCACCATCACCGTGATCAACATCGGCCTGGGGCTCGCCGTCTGGGGCCTCATGGCCCTGATCGGCGTCCCCAACCCGCTGCTCTGGGGGGTGGTGGCGACGGTGACCAACTACATCCCCTACCTCGGGGCGATCATCATGATCGTGGTGCTGGCCGGGGTCGGCTTCCTCACCTTCCCCGACCTGGCCCACAGCCTGATGCCGCCGGCGGCGTTCATCGGGCTGAACATCCTGGAGAGCTATATCGTGACGCCGCTGGTCCTCGGGCGCCGCCTGACGCTCAACCCGGTGGTGATCTTCCTCGGCCTCACCTTCTGGGGCTGGCTCTGGGGGATCACCGGGGCGCTGCTCGCCGTGCCGATCATGGTCGTCTTCAAGATCTTCTGCGACCACAGCGAGTCCCTCGCCTCGATCGGCGAGTTCCTGGGCGACTGACCCGCTGTTGTCCAGGCGTTGTCAAGGTTCTTCCGGCACGGGTGGATAGACAGAGGCGCCCCCCCCGTCTGGGTGAGCGCCTGGTGATCGCCGCCGTCCTCTTCACCCGGAGAAGGATCGCCCCGCCCCCCCGTCTCGCCCCTCGCTCGCGCTCTCGCCCCCGCTCCCCCTCTCCCTCCCCGCTCTCTCGCTCCCTCCCCCGATCCTTCGCCGGGTTGAAAAGGACGGCGCCGTTTCAGGGCACGCCCGTCTCCTCTGTCAGGGGCATCGGGCCCGCGCGGAGGGCCCGCAGCTCCCGCCGCAGCTCTTCCATGTCCCGGACGGCGCGGGCTCCGATCTCCTGGAGCAGGGCGTGGTAGCCCGGCGCGGCCCTGCCGCCCACCACGATCTCGGTCCCCGAGGGGAGCAGCCGGCGGAGCCGCCGGAGCTCGTCCATGAGCATGGGGTCGTCGGGCGGGTAGGTGAGGCTCAGGGCCACCGCCCGCGCCCCCTTCTGAAGGGCGGCGGCGGCGATCTCCTCGGGGGGCAGGTCCGGGCCGAGATAGGTGATCTGCCAACCCTCCGAGGCGGCCGTGGCGGCGGCGATCAGCGCTCCCAGCTCGTGGAGCTGCCGCGCCGGCGTGGTCGCCACCAGGTGCGGCGCCGTGGCCTCGGAGCCTCCGGCGCTCCGCAGGCCCCCCAGGAAAGAGCGGACCACGGCCGAGGCCATGTGCTCGTGCACGGGCCGCAGGGCCCCCTGCTGCCAGAGGTCGCCGATGCGGTGCATGAGGGGCACCAGCAGCTTCTCCATGAGCTGGGGACGGCTGAGGGCGACCGACGCGCGCTCGAGCTGCATCTCCAGGTCCCGCACGTCCAGGCGCTGCGCCGCCGACAGGCAGAGGGTGAGGAACGGCTCCGCGCCGTCCCCCGGCGGGCCCACCAGCGGCATCGCCGGTGGCGCCGGTAGTACCGTGCCCTGCGCCTGGGCGGCCGGCTCGGCCCTCCCCGGCTCCTGCGCGAGCAGCTCCTCGAGCTGGGCGTTCGGCAGGCCGGCGACCTGGCCGATCCCCCGGCCCGTCCCCACCACCCGCCGCAGCAGCAGCAGCCGCTCGATGTCCGCGTCCGAGTAGAAGCGCCGGCGCGTGTCCGAGCGCCCCGGCTCCACTGCGCCGTAGCGCCTCTCCCAGGCCCGGATGAGGTCGGGCTTGAGGCCGGTGCGGCGGGCGACCACGCCGATCGGGTGCCGGGGGAGGGTCGAGGCAGGCATGGGGTCCGTGGCCATTGGGCGAGAGGCTAACAAAGCCGTCTACGGCTTGTCAAGGAAGAAGAGAGAATATTTGTGGACAACATATTGACAGGTGGTCTGCGTTTCTCTATTCTCAGCTTTGCAAGGACGTTGCGGCCACCCGGCCCAACGCCTCTCCAGGGGGGGCCGCGACGGTCCGGCAGACGCAGCAAGGGACCCAACCCGCGGCTGCGGGTTCTCCTCCAGTGGGCCGATCGGCCCACTCTTTTTATCTACGGCTCCTCGACCTCCCCGTCCATCCAGCGCTCGATGTCACGCCGCTCCTTCTTGGTGGGGCGGCCGGCGCCGGACTCGCGCAGCACGGGGGGGCGGCGGAGGAGGCGGGCGAGCGGATCGGCGGCGGGGCGGGGCGGGCTCTGGTCCTCGTAGAGGGTGGCGGCCTCGGCCTTGGGGACCGGCTTGTCGGCGAGCTGCTGGACGATCAGCACCCGGTCCCAGTCGCCCTGGGTCACCTCGACCCGGTCGCCGAGCGCGAGCTGGCGGTGCGGCTTCGCGGGCTGGCCGTTGACCTTCACCCGCCCCAGGTCGCAGGCGTGGGTGGCCTGGGTGCGGCTCTTGAACATGCGGGCCACCTGGAGCCACTTGTCGAGGCGTACGGACATGCCGGGAGTCTATCGCGACAGGAGCGGCCGCAGCAGGAACGAGGCCTCGCCGAGCCCCTCCCGGATCGCGCCGGGTCCCGGCGGATGGCGCACCAGCGCCGCGTAGTCGCCGAGGCGCTGCGGCCAAGGGTACGGCTCGGGCGCCGGCGCCAGCTCCGTCACCGCTCCCAGGAAGAGGAGATACCCGAAGAGGGCCGCCGCCAGTGCCGGCCCCCACCGCCAGGCCCCGCGGTCCCGAGGCTCGGCCCGCGGCCAGGCGGCGAATCCCAGCGCCAGCGCGGGAAGGGCGTCGATGAGGAACCGTTGCCCATAGCCGCCGGTGTTGGCCCACTCGGACCACCAGCCGTGCAGGACGGCGACCGTCAGGAACCAGACGGCGCCGAGGGTGCCCCATCCCGGGCTCCGGCGGGCGAGCTCGCGCCCGGCCATCCAGAGGAGGCCCGCCGCCGCCAGGGCGAGGGCAGGATGAAAAAGAAAGAGGCCGTGGACCGGCGCGAAGAGCACGTTCCAGGGCGAGGCGAGGGAGATCTCCC
>DASPJI010000392.1:0-2455 GCA_035628695.1 Thermoanaerobaculia bacterium
GAGGAGGTCGCCGAGCCAGGTGTCGGAGGTGACCACGAGGAAGGAGCCCGGCGCGCCGAACAGCACCAGCACCGGCACCGGCCGCGGCAGGGCGAGACGCTGGAGCGCCTTCCGGGCCTCCTGGACGCGTGCCGCCATCTCCCGGTCCGCGCCCGCCCGCCGCGCTGCGGTCTGGATCCCGGCGAAGGTGCCCTCCACCGAATCGCCGCGCACGGACAGCACCTCGACGCCCACCGCCCGGAGCCGCGGCTCGAGCGCCTTGTGGATCCGCTCGTCGACGACCACGACCTCGGCCCCGGAGGCGGCGAGCCGCTCGAAGTTGGGGGCGTGGGGGCTGCCCAGGTCGGACACCCCCTGGGCGAGCGCGCCCCCCTCGGTCCGGCGCACCCCGGCGACGACCCGGGCACGGCCGGGCGCCGCCGCCCGCAGCGCCTCCTCTATATAAGGAAGGAGCGTCGCGACCTTCAGCGGCTCGGCCGCGGCGAGGGGGACCGCCGCGGCGATCAGGACGAGCAGGAGGCAGGGGAGGAGCCGGCGCATCAGCCCACCTCCTCGACGGGCAGGCCCGCGGCGAGCTCTTGGTGGAGCTCCGCGAACAGGCCCTCGCGCCCGGGGGCGAGCTCCTCCCCCTTTTCCCGATGGAGGTAGACGAGGAGGAACGGCGCGGCGTCCTCCTCGGTCCGCAGCTCGAAGAACAGCACCCTCCGCCCCGAGCGCTGGTGGATCTCGTCGCGGGAGCGGAGGTGCCGGAAGCCGTCGAGCTTCAGGTGCCAGTGATAGGAGGCGGTGATGGCGTTGACGTAGCCCTGGGCGATGCCAAAGGCGCCGACCTCGCAGATCGCCTCGAAGGTGCTCGGCCCCGACTGCGAGATCACCCGCAGCGGCCCGAGCGCCGCCAGGGCGTCGAAGAAGCGGCGGGCGGTCCAGCTCGTGCCCACGTTGCCGTGGCTGGTCATGGTGCTCATGGTGTCGTCCTCCTCTCAGCGGCGGAGCCGGAACGCCGCGGCGAAGCTGCGCCCGGGCCGGGTGTAGCGGTCGAGGACCGGGGAGCCCTCCGTCCGGCCGATGACGTCCGGCCAGGCGAACCAGGTCACGTCGAACAGGTTGAAGACCCCCACCGTCAGCGATATCCGGTCGGTGGGATCGAAGAAGAGGGTGAGGTCGACCACCTCGGAGCCGTCGGTGGCGAGCTGATTGACGACGGTGCGGTCGACGTCGTCCTCGTCCTTGGCGGCGGTGAGCGTGGTGATCAGCTCGCCACCCCAGCGGCGGCCGGGACGGACGTAGCGCAGCCCGAGGACGCCGGTCGCGGGGGCGATGGAGTTGAGCGGCTGCTCCGTAGTCTCGTTCTCGCCGTCGATGAGGGCGGCGCTGGCGCGCAGGGTCCAGGCTTGGCCGAGCCGGGCCTCGCCGCCGAGCTCGACACCGGAGATCACGGCCTCGCCGACGTTCCTGGGCTGGAACTCCAGGAGCTGGGTGGCGGGATTGATGCCCGTCGCCACGCTCTCGATGAAGTCGTGGAAGCGGTTGTGGAAGAGCGTCAGGCTCGCGTTCCCCCGGGAGCGGGTGAGCCGCAGCCCGGCTTCGACGGTGGCGCTGGTCTCCGGCTCTAGGTCCGGATTGGGCAAGGTGGTGTAGCCGCTGGCCACGTTGGTGAAGCCGCTGTTGACCGAGCTGAACGCCGGCGCGCGGAAGCCGCGGGCGTACTGGCCGAACGCCGAGAGGCCGGCCGGGAGCGCCATCACCAGCCCCAGACGGGGGGAGAGGGCGGAGGAGGAGAGGTCGACCGGCGTCTCGATGCCGGCGTTGCCCGCAAGGTAGACCGGATCGGTCTCGTCGGCGTCGAGCGAGTAGCGGTCGTAGCGCAGGCCGGGGACGAGCTTGAGGCGGCCGCCGAGGAGGTCCATCTCGTCTTGCAGGTAGACGCCCAGCTCTTCGACATCGCTCTCCGGGAAGTACTTCGAGGGGAAGACGAGCGGCCCCCGGTAGACGTCGTCGCGGCCGGTAACCAGGTCACGGTCGCGGCGGTCGCGGATCTGGTCGAAGCGGTCCCGCGTGTAGGCGACTCCGTAGGTGAGAAGGTGGCCGCGGGCAAGGCTCTTCTGGAGCTCCACCTCGCCGCCGAGGCCGTCCTGCTCGAAGGTGAAGAGGCCGCGGCGCGCGATCCCGCCTGCCGCCGAGGTCAGCTCGTCGACGGTGCGCTGCTCGGTGTCGTCCTCCTGCGCGTGGAGGCGCCACTCGGCGCGATCGAACAGCGGGCTCGTGGCCTCCAGGCTCTGGGACAGGCTTACCCGCGTCCGCCGCCGCTCGTCCACGGCGTCCGCGTCCGTCGTGGTGGTGCCGGGGGTGGTCACCCCGCGGGCGGAGTAGATCTCGGTCTCGGCCTCGGCGCGCAGGACCTCCGCGGACAGCGTCCACATCGACGAGCCGCCGGGGATGAACGCCAGCTTGGCGA
>DASPJI010000393.1:0-6195 GCA_035628695.1 Thermoanaerobaculia bacterium
CGTTGATCACGCGGCCGCGCTCCTCCTCGAGGATCTTCTCGATCTGCCGGCGCTCCATCTCCTCCAGCGTCAGGTCGTGGCCGGAGTGGCCGGAGCCCTGGGTGACGGCCAGGCCGGTGGCGAACTGGAGGTCGCCCGCGCGGAGAGCCTCCCCCTCGGTCCGCAGCACGGCCCGCTCGAGGACGTTGCGCAGCTCCCGGACGTTACCCGGCCAGGAGTAGCCCTGGAGCGCCTCCACGGCGTCCCTGCCGAGGCGCAGGCCGGGGTGGCCCAGGTCGCGGGAGACGCGGCGCAGCAGGTGCTCGGCGAGGAGGGGGATGTCCTCCCGCCGGGTGCGCAGCGGCGGTACGGTGATCGGAATGGTGCTGATCCGGAAATAGAGGTCGCTGCGGAACTTCCCCTCGCGCACCAGCCGGGTCACCTCGTGGTTGGTGGCGGCGATGAGGAAGACGTCCACCTGCCGGTCGGAGGTCTCCCCCATCCGCCGGAACCGCTTCTCCTCGAGCACCTTGAGGACCTTCGGCTGGAGCGCCGGATCGAGGTCCCCCATCTCGTCGAGGAACAGGCTCCCCTTGTGCGCCACCTCGAACAGCCCCTTCTTGTCGCCGACGGCGCCGGTGAAGGCGCCGCGGGCGTAGCCGAACAGCTCGCTGTCGAGGAACTCCCGTGACAGGCCGGCGCAGTTGAGGTCCACGAACGGCTCGTCGCGGCGCGGCCCGCGCTCGTGCAGCCAGCGCGCCAGGACCCCCTTTCCGCTGCCCGTCTCCCCCTGGATCAGCACCGGGCCCTCCGAGCGCATCGCCACCGCCGCCTCGCGGGCGTAGGCGCGCACCGCCTCGCTGGTGCCCAGGAACGGGTCGAGCTCGTCCCGGTCGCGGCGGGTGACGCGGGCGGCCTGCCGCCGGCGCAGGCGCTGCCCCTCCAGGGCCCGCTCCAGCACGACGTGCAGCGCCGGCAGCTCCACCGGCTTGGTGAGGAAGTTCTCGGCCCCCTCCTTGATCGCCCGCACGGCGAGGTCGATCGAGCCGTGGCCGGTGAGCACGACGACCGGGACCTCTGGGTCGAGGGTCCTCAGCTCCTCGATGAGGTCGAGGGCGTTGCCGTCGGGCAGCAGGTAGTCCAGGATCACGGCGTCCGGCCGCGACCGCTGGAACACCACCCGCCCGCTCTCCAGATCGGCGGCCTCGTCGACTTCGAACCCCTTGTTCTCCAGGAAATCGCGGATGCCGAACCGGATGACCGGCTCGTCCTCTACGAGAAGGATCTTGTCTTTTGACACCTCAACCCCCTTCCGACCGCAGCGTGCAGGGAAGATCGATATCGACGACCCCGCCGCCGTCCGGGTGATTGGCGACTCCGACCTTCCCGCCATGCCCTTCGACGGCACGGGAGACGATGGAGAGCCCGAGCCCGGTCCCACCCTTGCGCTTGGAGAAGAACGGCTCGAAGATTTTTGGCAGGTCCGCCGCGGAGAAGCCGGGCCCGTGGTCGCGGACCGTCAGGCGCAGCCAGTCCTCGCCCTCGATCCGCAGCACCCGGAGGGCGAGGGCGACCTCGCCGCCGGGCGGCGAGTGCTGGATGGCGTTCTCCACGACATTCTTGATGGCCTGGGTGAGACGCTCCAGGTCGAGCAGCACCAGGGCGTCCGCCGGCGGCTCGCCGGCCGCCAGGGTGACCTTGCGGCTCTCGGCCAGCGGCCGGCAGAGGGCGAGGGCCGCCTCCAGGGGCTCGGCCAGGCCCCGTAGCGCCATGTCGAACCGCGCCGGCTTTCCATAGTCGAGCAGCGCCTGCATCAGGTCGCTCATCCGCCGCAGCTCGGTGCGCAGCAGCTGCAGATAGGGCCGGTACTCGGACCGGTCCACGAAGCGGTTCTCGAAGGCATCGAGGACCGCCGACATGCCGAAGAGCGGATTGCGCACCTCGTGCGCCACGCCCGCCACCACGGCGCCCAGCACCGCCATCGTCTCCGAGCGGCGCAGCGACTCCTGCAGGCGAACCGTCTTGGTGATGTCGCGGAGCTGGATGATGACCCGCCCCTCCCCCTCCTCCGCGATGCCCGAGACGCACCCCTCCACCTCCCAGGTGCGGGCGCTCCGGTCGTCCCTGGCCTCGCAGATCTCGGGGGTCAGCGTGCGCAGGAGCCGCGCGCTCAGCGCCGCCACCGCCTCCCAGGGCTGCCCCCCCATGAGCTCGCTCACGTGCCGCCCCACGAGGTCGCGGTAGGCGCGCCCGAGGAGGTCCCGGGCGGCGCGGTTGAGCCGCCGCACCCGGCCGTCCAGCCCCAGCAGCAGGACAGGATGCTCGATGGCGTCGAACGTGGTACGCCACTCGATGGCCGCCCGCTCCAGCGCGCGCAGCAGGGGCTGCTCGCCCTCGCCGTCTGGCGCCAGCCATACTTTCTCGCGGAGCATCTCGTCGGTGGGCATGGATTACTAAAGTATCTGTGCAATAGGTATACCACCTCCTGACACGCCCGGGCGCCAAAAAAAGAAGGATGGAAGCCGTCCCGATCCTGGACGGGCGTCCAGAATCGGGACGGCGGTGCCGCCAGAGCCGCCGTCAGCGGCGGGCGCGGCCGGCCTTGAGCTTGACCGTGACCGTGTTGCTGTAGGGCGACGCGCCGGCGGCGCTCCTGGCTCTCACCCGGAAGACGTAGGAGCCGGGCTTGAGCCCCTCGATCAAGGCCCGGGTGGCGCCGGCGGCGGCGACCTGGACCTCGCGGAAGGTCTTGCCGAAGCGGCGCTCGATACTGAATTCGGCCGCACCGCCGGCTTTGTCCTCCCAGGCCAGTTCGATGGCCGAGGCGGACACCCCGCGCGCCGTCAGGCGGGCCGGCGCGGCCGGCGGCTCATTGGCCGGCGGGGGCGGCGGCGGCGGGGGCGGCGTATAGGAGCCGTCGCCGTAGAGCGACGAGACCGCGGCCCGGTCGTCATGGCCGAGACGGGCGCCGCGGCCGTCGTTGTGCGCCTTGGGCCACATCAGGGCGTCCGATTCCGCGGAGTGGCCGAGGCCCAGGGTGTGGCCGAGCTCGTGCGCGAAGACCTCGGCGGCGCCCGCCGGGTTGTCCCGGAAGAAGCACTCGCTGCCGTCATTGGTGACCACGTCGGCCTCGATGATGTCGTGGAAACGCTGCCCACGGAAGGAGCGCACCGCGGATTGCGCATAGGCGGCGCCGAGCGCCACGACGCCGCCGCCCGGGCAGCTGTAGCGGCCGGGGACGCGGTCCCCCGGATCCTCGAACAGGACGGCGTGCACGCCGTCGGTGCCGGTCAGCCCGCGGTTGGACGTCGTAGAACCGAGATAGCCGAAGCGGATGTTGCTGCCCGCGTCGCCGTTCCAGACGTCGAGGGCGTCCCGGAGGCGCGCGGCCGAGGCGTCGAACCCCATCCCCGGCTGCCCCGCGGAGTGGACGCGCCACGCCACCGTGCTCCCCTCGTCGAAACGGAACCACCGCAACGGCACGCCGTCCGCCATGTTGTTCAAGGTGAAGGGCAGACTGACGGCCGCCTTCCCGTCCAGCGGCGCCATGTAATCCCGCGGCCGCTCGAGGCCGGCGGCGCGGTCGGCGAGCCAGCCGGCGAAGCCGGCGAGGCGGCGCGGGCGGTCCACCTCCTGCGCTTTGGAGGTGCGGACCGGAGTCGCCTCGGAAAGATCGCGGACCGCCAGGGCCTCCTCCCCCTCCCCCACCAGATGGAAGGCGCCCAGCATGAGGTGGACGACCTCATAGCCGCCGTCGTCTCCGGGCGTCAGGAACAGTAGGGCCCGCCCGCCGGGCGCGAGCCGCGGCGCGCCCCAGACCTTGAGGAAGGCGCCGCCGGGCATCTCGCCGCCGGGCACGCGCACGACGAAGGTGCTGCCGGGCAGATACCCCTTGAGCACCCGCTCCGCCTCCATCAGATACTCCGTCACCGGCGCGCCCGAGGGCGCCGCGTCCGCCGCGGCCACGCGCACCACGGCGATCACCGGCGTCTGGTCGGCCAGGGTCTCGTCACTCATCATCACGTAGCTCGTCGCCAGCGCTCCACGGCTCCCGGCGGCAAGCAGAGCAAGGGCTAACAGAAAACCTTTCATCCTCATCTCGGATCTCCTCTCAGGCTTGTGATTCAGCGGAATCGCAACCCTCGTGCCAGATCGGCTGTCCAGAGACAAGGCCCGTCAGATCAATGGTTTGGACGAATCGTCCAGACTTTGGAACATTTTTATCGCCAACCCCTGTTCGATCACTGGACATCCGGTCCAGACGCTGGACGGCAGGAAACATGGGGCGAGCCGAAAAAAAGAGCGCGGCCCACCAGGAGCCGCGCGGGAAGGTATCCGAGGGAAGGGCCCGGGAAGATTCGGGCTGTCAGCAGGCGATGGGCTCGGGGAGCAGCACGCCGTCGATCCAGTTCTCCACCTGCCGGTGCCCGAGCCCCTCGAACTCGACGAACTGGACCCCCATGCCGCGCGGGCGGCCGAAGAGCCGGCGCCAACGCACGATGGCCCGGGCCCGTACCGGGCGGCCGTCGTCGCCGGAGGTGTGGAACTCCAACGAGAGCAGAGTGCCCTTGGGGAGGGGGTGGCGCGTCGAGATGAACATGCCGCCCAGGCCCAGGTCCTCGGCGATTCCAGTGAGATATTGCGCCTCGGGTTTGCGCAGCGAGTGCCCCCGGTAGAGCACCCGGACCCCGGCCGCCATGCGCCGGTACAGCCTCTGTTCCTCCATCGTCATGGCCTCTCCTCTCCTGCTGCCCGCGCAGCGATGAAATCGTATTTCAGCCGTCCATAGAGCAAAGGATGGGCCAGCCTCCCGGGCCCTGGCTTTCCCCGGGAGACCCGGGGCTGGACCCTCCCTTTCTGGTCCCGAAGCGGGACGGGAGGTCCGGGATCTGGACGATCGGGAGCCGAATGCGAGATGATCCCCCGGCTCCGCTCCCGATCCGCGAGGAATGAAGGGCCCCGGAGCGCCCGTTGTATCGACCGTCCGAACACCGAAGGAGCTCACTCGTGTCCCTGATGACCTGGATCCGCAATCTCTTCTCCCCCAAGCCGACCCCCAAGGGGCAGGAGAAGGCCGCTCTTGGCCGCAATGACCTGTGCTGGTGCGGAAGCGGCAAGAAGTACAAGAAGTGCCATCTGCTCAAGGACGAGGCGAACCAGCGCGAGGAGGCCTATGCCGCTCGCGTCGCCGCGCAAGTGCGCCAGCGCCAGGGCAAGGGGGGCGTCGTTCCCACCAGCTCCAAGTCCGCCGGCTCCAAGTCGCAGCGCCGGCGCCCCCTGCCGCCCGAAGCGAGCAAGGGTCCGGGCGGACGCTGAGGCAACGCCGGTCCCGCCGGTGCGCCTCCACCCTCAGCCGAAAACACTCGCTGGATTTTTCGGCTGGGGGGTATCCGCCCTTTGCGCCGAGCATTTCGGGAACTTCTTCGAAGCTCGAACAGTCCAAGAAGATCAGTGCTGAGCCAACTCGCCGTGGGCGGGTCCCCCAGCAAGGAGGTCACTTGGGTCATTCCGGTCGCTCCAGGTCACCGTTTCTGTCCCTGATTCTCGGCTTCCTCGTCCTCCCCTCTGCGCTTTCCGCCCAGAATCCACCCGCCCAGCCCACCGCGGCTCCACCTCCTGGCGAGATCCTCCAGCGGGTCCGGGAGGCCTACGCCAAGCTCTCCTCCTTGAGCGAGGAGGGGCTCCTCGAGGTGGTCACCTCCGAGGGCGGCGCCGAGCGGATCCACCGGCGCCGCTTCGAGCTCGACCTCGCCGCGGAGGGCGACTTCTACTTCATCCTTGGCGAGATGGAGCCGAGCGAGGTCCGCGAGACGCTCTGGCGCAGCGACGGCAAGGTCGTTCACCACGACAGCCTCACCGAGACCCATAAGAGCATGCCCTCGCTGGCCGCCGGGCTGGCGGCCATGCTCGGCAAGCCCGAGCGGGCGGCCCTGGTGGTCCCCTCTCTCCTCGCCGGCGACCGCGCGGTCTGGCCGGAGGCCGGAGCCGTCTCCCTCCAGGGTGAGGAGCCGTGCGGCGGCCGTACCTGCTGGGTGCTCGCCTTCCCGCCGGGGGGCGGCATCCTCGAGTCGCGCCACTGGATCGACCGCGAGACCCTCCTGGTGCGGAAGAGCGTCCTGCGCGTCGGTCCCGAAACGGCCGCGCGGACGTATCGGGTGGACCACGCGGTCCACAGCGTGGACGGCGCCGCCGTCGAAACCGGCCTGGCCCTCGACG
>DASPJI010000394.1:0-5154 GCA_035628695.1 Thermoanaerobaculia bacterium
AGATGACCTGCGTGGCCAGGAGCGAGTGGCCGCCCAGCTCGAAGAAGCTCTGGTGATCGCCGAAGCGGTCCAGGCGCAGCACCTCCGACCAGATCCCCGCCACCAGCTCTTCCAGCGGCGAGCGTTCCGTCGAGGACGCGGCAACCTCTCCGGCGGGCTGCTCCGGCGCGGGCAGCGCCCTGCGGTCGATTTTGCCGCTGGGCGTCATCGGGAGCGACTCGAGGAGCACGAAGGCCGCCGGCACCATGTAGGACGGCAGGGCTTCGGACAGGACCGCCCGCAGCTCGTCCACCAGGAGCCCCTGGGCGGATCGGGCGAAGGCGCGCGGGACGGCGTAGGCGACCAGGCGCTTCTCCCCCCCGTCCTCCCGCACCACCACGGTGCACTCCCGGACCTCGGGCCGGCGGCGCAGCACCGCCTCGATCTCCCCCGGTTCGATGCGGAAGCCGCGGATCTTCACCTGGTCGTCGGCCCGGCCCAGGAAGTCCAGCTCCCCGGAAGGGAGGCGGCGCGCCCGGTCGCCGGTGCGGTAGAGGCGGGCGCCGGGCCGCCCCGAGAAGGGGTCGGGCAGGAAGACGGCCGCGGCGCGGTCCGGATGATGGAGATAGCCCCGGGCGATGCCGGCGCCACCCAGGTAGAGCTCGCCCACCACGCCCAGAGGGACCGGCTCGAAAGCGGCGTCCAGCACGTGGGCCTGGAGGTTGGCGATCGGCTGGCCGATGGGGACTCGTGGCGGCAGCGGTCTCTCTTCGCCCGCTTCGCCCTCTCCCCACATCGAGTGGTGGCAGGAGGGCTCGTAGACCGTGGCCGTGATTGTGGACTCGGTGGGGCCATAGGCGTTGATCCACCGGATGCGGTCGCCGGCCAGCCGGCACCAGGCCGCCAAGCGCTCGGGCGCCGCCTGCTCGGTGCCCACCACCAGGAGGCGGAGCCAGGACGGAGGGAGCGCGCCGGTGCGGGCGAGGTCGTCCACCCACTCGTGCCAGTAGGGGGTGGGGATGTTCGCCACGGAGACCCGATGGTTCTCCAGCAGGCGCTCCAACTCCAGGAATGACGGGAACAGGCCGTTGGGCCGCGGCACCAGGGCGGCGCCCGAGATCCAGGTCGGGAACAACTCCTCGGCGGCGATGTCGAAGGAGAGGGAGGCGAACTGGAGGACGCGGTCGGCCGGGGTCAGCCCGTAGCGGGCGGCGATGGCAGTCGCGTGGTTGGCGATCGCCCGGTGGGGCACCTGCACCCCCTTGGGACGGCCGGTCGAGCCCGAGGTATAGATGATGTAGGCCACCGACTCGGGGTGGACCTCCACCGCCGGATCGGCGTCGCTCTCGCCAGCCCACCGCGCGGCGTCGGCGTCGACGCGCAGCACGCGGAGGTGGTGCGACACCTCGGAGAGGGTTCCGGCCAGGCCGTCCTGGGTCAGCAGGACCTCCATGCCGGTGTCCTCGATCATGTAGGCCAGGCGCTCCCGCGGGTAGGCCGGGTCCAGCGGGACGTAGCAGCCGCCGGCCTTGAGGACGCCGAGGATCGCCTCCCCCATCTCCAGAGAGCGTTCCAAGCAAATCCCCACCGGCACGTCCGGGCCCACTCCGAGACGGCGCAGGTGGCGGGCGAGGCGGTTGGCCCGGCGGTCGAGCTCACCATAGGAGAGCCGGGAGAGCCGGCCGCCGCCGAAGAGGAGGGCGTCGGCCTCGGGGGCCTCCGCCGCCCGCGCCGCGATGAGGCGGTGCACCGGGGTGGCCGGCGCCTCGCTCTGCGGCGGGTTCCAGGCGAGGAGACGCCGTCGCTCGTCGGGCGCCAGCAGGGGGAGGTCGGAGATCCGGCGCTCGGGGTTGGCGGCCATGGCCGCGAGGAGAGCCTGGAAGCAGCCGGTCAGGCGCTCGATGGTGCCGGCGTCGAAGAGGTCGGTGTTGTACTCGAAGTAGCCGGCGAGCCCGCTGGCGGTCTCCCCCATCTCGAGGGTCAGGTCGAGCTTGGACAGGCCGCGCTCCACCCGCAGCGGCTCCAGGGTCACACCCGGGATCTCCACCGAGCCGGCGGGCTGGTTCTGGAGCGCGAACATGGCCTGGAACAGCGGGTTGTGGGAGAGGTGGCGCTCCGGCCGCAGCTCTTCGACCAACCGCTCGAAGGGGACGTCCTGGTGAGCGTAGGCGTCCAGGGTGTCGCGCCGCACCCGGGCCAGCAGATCCTGGAAGGTCGGGTCCCCCCCGAGCCGGGCGCGCAGCAGCAGGGTGTTGGCGAAGAAACCGATGAGGTCCTCCAGCTCCTCGCGGTCACGGCCGGCCACGGGCGTGCCCAGCAGGAAGTCGCTCTGGCCGGTGAAGCGATGGAGCAGCACCTCGAAGGCGGCGGTCAGAGTCATGAAGAGGGTAGCCCCCTCGCGCCGCGCCAGGGCGGCCAGGGCGCGGGCCTCGGCCGCCGGCACCTCGAAGAGGTGGATGGCGCCGCGGAACGACTCCAAGGCCGGACGCGGGTGATCCAGCGGCAGCTCCAGGACGGTGTCGGCTCCGGCCAGGTGCTCGCGCCAGAAGGCGAGCCCCTCCTCCAGTGCCCCGCCGGCGAAGCGCTCGCGCTGCCAAGCGGCGAAGTCGGGGTATTGGAGCGGCGGCTCGGGTAGCGGCGACGGCAGGCCGGCGGCGGACGCCCGGTAGAGCGCCGTCAGCTCACGGAAGAGCAGGCCCATGGACCAGCCGTCCGAGACGATGTGGTGCATGTTGAGGAGGAGGACGTGCTCCTCGGCGTCCAGGCGCAGGAGGCGGGGCCGGAACAGCGGGCCACGGGCCAGGTCGAAGGCGTGCCGGGACTCCAGGCGGGCCAGCTCCGCCGCGTGGCCGCGGCGCTCGTCTTCGGTCAGGCCGCGCAGATCCTCCACCGACAGCGGCACCTCGGCCGGAGGCGCCACCCGCTGCCGCGGCTCGTTGGCCGTCGACGGGAAGGTGGCGCGCAACGACTCGTGACGGCGAGCGATCTCGGTCAACGCCCGGCGCAGCGCCGCCTCGTCCAGCGGCCCCCGCCAGACCAGGGCGCGGAAGATGTTGTTGACGTGATTGCCCGGATCGAGCTGATCCAGGAACCAGAGGCGCTGCTGCGCGAACGACAGGGGGAACGTCTTGGCGGCGCGCTCCTTTTGCCGCGCCAGACGTTCGAGCAAAGCGAGCTTCTCCTCGCGCGACAGACCCGTCAGACTCACCGGCTCACTCATCGACTTCCTTCCTCCACAGCAGACATGAACACGATCGAAATCAAAGGATGCAGGGGAGGGGCTTGCCCCCTCCCGGAAAGAACCCTCCCCGACACCGAAGGGCCTCCTACTTCGGCAGCTCCACCACCCCGCCGTCGGTTATCATCTCGGCGAGCAGGGCGTCGAGCTGATCGTCGGAGAGATCCCGGGCCGCCTCGCCGGCAGGCGTCGCCACCGGTGCCGGGACGGCCGGGATCAGCTCCATCGCCGCCGGTCCGGCACCCGCCACCTCGTCCACCGCCGCCGCCAGAGACTCCAGGGTCGAGCACTCGAAGACGTTGGCCAGGGAGAGCTGGGCGCCGAGCCGCTGGCGCAGCCGTGACAGCACCCGGGTGGCCGCGAGCGAGTGGCCGCCCAGGGCGAAGAAATCGTCGTCCACGCCGACGCTCTCCACCTTGAGCACTTCGCGCCAGATCTCGGCCACCGCAATCTCGGTGGGCGTGCGGGGCGCGACCCGCTCGGCGCGCCGGGGCGCCTCGGGCGCCGGCAGGGCCCGGCGGTCCACCTTGCCGTTCTCGGTCAGCGGCAGGGAATCGAGGACCACCCACGCCGTGGGCACCATGTAGGCGGGCAGCCTGGACTCCAGATAGGAGCGCAGAGCGGTTACCAGGTCCGCCGAATCACCTGTGCCGGCCGCGACGTAGGCGACCAGCCGGCGGCCCCCGGCGGCGTCCTCGCGGGCGACCACGGCCGCCTCGCGCACCTCCGGATGCTCGGCCAGAGCCGCCTCGATCTCCCCAATCTCGATACGGTAGCCACGGATCTTCACCTGCCCGTCACGGCGGCCGAAGAACTCCACGGTGCCGTCGGCCAGCCAGCGGGCTTGGTCACCGGTACGGTAGAGCCGGCCGCCCGGCGCGTCGAACGGATCGGGCACGAAGCGCTCGGCGGTGAGCTCGGGACGGTGGAGATAGCCCACGGCGAGGCCGTCGCCCCCCACCAGCAGCTCGCCCGGCAAGCCCACGGGCAGGACACGGCAGGAGCCGTCCACCACGTGGACCCGGGTGTTGGCGATCGGCCGGCCGATGGGAACGGTGTGCTCCACCGGGCTGCCCTCCGTCATGGCATGGCAGCAGGTGAAGGTGGTCCCCTCGGTGGGACCGTAGCCGTTGATCAGCGTCGTCCCCGGCAGCTCGGCCAGCACCCGCCGGACGTGGGCGGGCGACAGGACGTCGCCGCCGGCCAGGAGCTGGCGCACCGGCCGGAGGCCCTCCAGGTTCCCCTCGACCATCTGATGGAAGAGGCCGGCGGTGAGCCAGAGGGTGGTCACCCGATGACGAGCGATGACCTCGCCCAGCTCCTCGAGCGACGGCTGGCGCGGCGGGAAGACCGCCAGGCGGCCGCCGTTGAGCAGCGGGCCCCAGAGCTCCAGGGTGGAGGCGTCGAAGGATACCGGAGCGAGCTGGAGGAAGACCTCCTCCGGTCCGAAGCGGGCAAAATCGGTCTCCCGCACGAGGCGCACCACGTTTCGGTGGCTCACCGCGACACCCTTGGGACGCCCGGTGGAACCTGACGTGTACATGACGTAGGCGACGTCGGCCGGACCGGCCAGCGGAACTGGGTTCTTGGCGCTCTCCTCCCCGATGATCGAGGCGGCGTCGCCGTCGAGGGCCACCCGCACGGCGCCGTCCGGCCCCTCGGGGAGAGCCGACAGCAGCCGCTCGTGCCCGACCAGGATCTTCGCCCCGGTGTCCGCCAGCATCCAGCCCAGACGCTCCGCCGGGTACGAAGGGTCCAGAGGCGCGTAGCCGGCGCCGCTCTTCAGGATGCCGAGGATCGCCGGCACCAGGTCCAGCGAGCGCTCGGCACAGAGGCCGACGAGCTGGCCGGGGCCCGCCCCCAGGCGCCGCAGGTGGTGCGCCAGGCGGTTGGCTCGGTCCTCGAGCTGGGCGAAGGTGACCCGTCGGCCCTTGAAG
>DASPJI010000395.1:0-21214 GCA_035628695.1 Thermoanaerobaculia bacterium
GGCCGTTGGCGAAGTGATGGTCCTCGTCCTTCATGGACGCCCAGGCCTCGACCGTGACCTGTGCACCGGCGATGTTGGTCACCTTCGCCCCGACCTTGATCTCGCGGACCTCGTGCTTGTTGCCGTACCGGCAGTCGAAGCCCTGCAGCGCCACCTGGGCCGATTGGACCTTCTTCGAGAAGGTGAACTGGGCGCTGGCCATCTCGATGGTTCCGGTCCGGATTTCGATGTTGGACATGGCACTCTCCCTTGTTCGTTCTGTCCGGTGTTGGACGCCTCCGGGAGAGAGCAGGCGCCGTACCAGCTCCGCACCATAGATGTAAGCACCTGAAAGGAAAGAGCTTGATGTCGTGGAGAGCAGCCTGGCCGCCCTTCCCTTCTCCCAGTCGGGCGATCCGGCCTATCTGGAGCGGGGCCTGGAGGTGGCTGGACGGGCGCGGGAGCTGGCGCCCGAGGACCCGCGGCCGGTGGGCAGCCTCTTCGACCTGACGCTGGCGGCACCAGAGGCTCCTGGGCGACGATGATGGCCGGGTCGTGCACGTGGACGTGCCCGGGGGTACCCAGCCGGAGGCCGTAGCCCAGGAGCGCGAGCCCCTGCTTCTGGCGGTTCTCCACATCCATCCAGTACTGCGTGGCGCTCACCCGCCTCTCGGCGTGGACCACGACGTGAACGGCATCCTGGAGCTTCAGGAAGACGCCGCCGTCCGGCACGAAAGTCTCCGGCTTCACCCCCTCGGTGTCGAGATGGAGGGTCACCAGGTTCCAGACCACGCTCCATCTTCCCAGGGGCAGCCAGATGGGCGCCGCGATGACGGCGTGCGGCAGGGTCAGGGGATCGACGTAGATCCAGATGTGCAGGGTGCTTCCCAGCAGCTGAGCGCTCTGGTAGGGCGTTTCGGACATGGTCCTCTGCCTCCCGTCAGGAGCCGGGCCTCGGGGCACGGCCGGGGTTGGAAGGGAGCTGCCCCGACTCTATCCCACCCCTCTTCCTTCGTTTTGTCCCGCATCTGCTAAACGGAGCACCCTGAAGACATAGACGGGATTGCATAAGTCCCTTCGCCTGCCGGCCGCTGGCGGAGGGTGGCGAGCAGACCCGTCGATCCTGCCTCGCGGGTGGAGCCCGAAGTTTTCGGGCCCCTCCCTCCCTCCCACCCGGCCCGACGTCTCCTCTCCTCCCTGGGGACGGCGGGCCGGGTGAATCCTCCCCCGGTGGACCGCCCTTCCATCTCGTGCGAGAATCCCCCGGAGTCCTGCCAGGGGGGCACGCCTTCCCTGACCCCAATCCCATCCAACGTACGGGAGATCACTACGATGGCTGAGCCGACCGTTGCAGAACCGACTGCCGCCCAGCGCACCCTTGTCCATTACGAGGTCAAGGAGGGCGTCGCCTATATCACCCTCGATGACCCGCCGGCCAATACCTATACCCACGAGATGATGCGCCAGCTCGACGACGCCGTCCTCCAGGCCCGCTTCGCCAAGGACGTCTATGTCATCGTCCTCGCCGGCGCCGGGTCCAAGTTCTTCTGTGCCGGCGCCAACATCAACATGCTCAAGTCGTCGGACCCCTACTTCAAGTACTACTTCTGCCTGCACGCCAACGAGACCCTCAACCGCCTCGAGCAGACCCCCAAGCTGGTCATCGCGGCGCTCGAGGGGCACACCGTCGGCGGCGGCCTCGAGATCGCCATGGCGGCCGACTTCCTCATCGCCAAGAAGAACTCCGGCAAGCTCGGCCTGCCCGAGATCAACCTCGGCGTGCTCCCCGGCACCGGCGGCACCCAGCGCCTCGCCCGCCGGATCAGCAAGAGCAAGGCGATCCAGCTCATGGTCACCGGCGAGCTCATCAGCTTCGAGGACGCCCGGGACCTCGGCATCGTCAACGACATCTTCGAGGGCGACGACTTCATGGACCAGATCCACAAGTACGCCCGCCAGTTCTGCCCGCCGAACCGCGCCGCCAAGGCCGTCGGCCGGATCAAGCGGTCGGTCCAGTCCGGCGCCGAGGTGCCGTTCGAGAGCGGCCTCGCCATCGAGCGCGAGCTGCAGCAGCAGCTCTTCGAGAGCCCCGACGCCAAGGAGGGCCTGGACGCCTACGTGTCCAAGCGCACCCCCAGCTTCCAGGGGTATTGACCAACACCGCTTCCGAGGCGCGGCGGGCGGAGCCCCGGCTCCCGCCCTGCCGCCCTCTTCAGGAATCGAAATGCCCGATCAGCACGACAACGACATCGTCCTCGCCGCGCCGGTGCGGACGCCCATCGGCAAGTTCCTGGGGTCGCTCATGCCCCTCTCCGCCGCCGACCTCGGCACCGCCGCGGCCAAGGCGGCCCTGGAGCGCGCCCGGCTCGACCCGGGCCAGGTCGACCAGGTGATCTTCGGCCACGCCCGGCAGGCGGGCGGCGGCCCCAACACCGCGCGGCAGGTCTCCTGGCGCGCCGGCGTGCCGGTCGACCGCCCCGCCTACACGGTGAACCAGGCCTGCGGCTCCGGCCTCCAGGCGGTCCTCTCGGCGGCGCGCACCATCCTGACCGGCGAGGCGCGGGTGATCCTCGCCGGCGGCACGGAGAGCATGTCGAACACCCCGTACCTCCTGACCCGCGCCCGCACCGGCTTCCGGCTCGGCCACGGTGAGATCGTCGACGGTATGTACAAGGACGGGTTCAACGACCCGCTCTCCGACCTCGTCATGGGCGAGACCGCCGAGGAGCTGGCCAAGGACATGGGGATCGACCGCGCCGAGGCCGACGAGTACGCGCTCGAGAGCCAGCTCCGCTGCGAGCGGGCACGCGCCGCCGGCCGCTTCGACCCCGAGGTGGTCCCGGTCAAGGTGCCCGGCCGCAAGGGCGAGGTCGTCATGGAGAAGGACGAGCACCCGCGCGACGGCACGACGCTGGAGTCGCTCAGGAAGCTCGCTCCGGTGTTCCGCGAGGGGGGAACGGTCACCGCCGGCAACGCCTCGGGGATCACCGACGGCGCCTCGGCGATCGTCGTGGCCTCGCGCCGCGCCGCGCTGGAGCTGGGCCTCCCCGTGATCGCCCGCCTCACCGCCTGGCAGGTCTGCGGCGTCGAGCCGCGGATCATGGGGATCGGCCCCGTGCCGGCCATCCGCACCCTCCTCGACCGCACCGGACTCGACCTCGGCGCCATCGACGAGATCGAGCTCAACGAGGCGTTCGCCACCCAGGTCATCGCCTGCATGCGGGACCTGAAGCTCGAGCACGCCAAGGTCAACCCGGACGGCGGCGCCATCTCGCTCGGCCACCCGATCGGCGCCACCGGCTGCCGGGTGCTGGTGACCCTGCTGCACGGCATGCAGGCGCGGGACCTCCAGCGCGGCATCGCCACCCTCTGCGTCTCCGGCGGCATGGGTCTGGCCGCGCTTGTCGAGAGAGAAGCGGCGAGGGAGGCGGCGTGATCCTGGTCGCCACCGGCGCCGAGGAGTACGCCGTCAACTACGTCGCCGCCTTGAAAACGGTGGGCGTGCTGGCGGAGGAGATCCGTGTCGTGACCCCGGCCCTCCTCGCCGAGGCAGGGATCGACAGCCCCGGCCGCGAGCTGGTCCCCGGCGCGGCCGGCCTCGTCCTCTGCGGCGGCGTGGACGTCGACCCGGCGCGCTACGGCGAGGAGGTGCTCCCCCACGGCCGCGTGGAGATCGACGCCGCCCGCGACGCCATGGAGTGGGACCTGCTGGAGGCGGCGCGCGCGGCACGGCTGCCGGTCTGGGGGGTCTGCCGCGGCATCCAGACGCTCAACGTCTTCCTCGGCGGCTCTCTCTGGCAGGATCTGCCGTCCCAGCGCCCGGCCGGCGTCGAGCACAGCGTCGTCGATCCGCTCGACTCGCTGGTCCACGACGTGCGGGTGCTGGACCGCGGGACCTCCCTCGGCGAGATCCTCTCCCGCGAGACGCCGCTGGTGAACAGCCGCCACCACCAGGCGCCCAAGCGCCTGGCCCCCGGCTTCACCCCCGTGGCCGCGTCGCCCGACGGGCTCATCGAGGCGGCGGTCCTCACCAACGAGGAGGGGCAGCGCTGGTGGGTGCGGGGGGTCCAGTGGCACCCCGAGAACCTCGTCGCCATGGCCCAGCACCGCGCCCTGTGGGAGGACTTCGTGCGCGTGACGACGCCTGCGACAGCCCCGGAGGGAGCATGAGCACCGAGAGCGTCCTCTACGAGCGGCGGGACCGCATGGCAACCGTCACGCTGAACCGGCCGCCCCTGAACATCCTGGACATCCCCACCATCCACGAGCTGAACAACGTGCTCGGCCGGATCTATCAGGAGGAGGGCCTCCAGCTCGTCGTCGTGCGCGGCGCGGGCGAGCGCGCCTTCTCCGCCGGGGTGGCGGTCCAGGACCACACGCCGGACAAGATCCAGCCGATGCTCGAGGGGCTCCACGGCGCCATCCGCCGGCTGCGCGACCTGGCGCCGGTGACGGTGGCGGCGGTGCGCGGCCACTGCCTGGGCGGCGGCATGGAGGTCGCCCTGGCCTGTGACCTGGTGGTCGCCACGGACGACGCCCGCTTCGGCCAGCCGGAGATCGAGCTCGGCTGCTATCCGCCGGTGGCCGCGGCGCTCTATCCGTCGCTGATCGGCTACGGCCGCACCCTCGACCTGCTGCTCACCGGCCGCACCCTCGCCTGCGAGGAGGCCGAGCGCCTCGGCCTGGTCACCCGGCGGGTGGAGGCGGGGGGGCTGGACGCCGCGGTGGAGAACCTGACCGCCGAGATCACCGGCAAGAGCGCCGCCGTCACCCGGCTGACCAAGAAGACGGTCCGCGCCGGACGGGAGCTGGGCTTCGACGCCGCCCTCGCCGAGACCGAGCGCGTCTACCTCGAAGAGCTGGCCCGCACCGAAGACATGGGAGAAGGGATCGCCGCCTTCATGGAAAAGCGGCGCCCGGTCTGGAAGCACCGTTAGAACCTTCTGAGGAGAGATTTCGATGCCCGAGACCATTCTGGTGGAGCGCGAAGGCCGCGTCGCCATCCTGACCATCAACCGCCCCGACAAGCTCAATGCCCTGAACGACCAGGTGCGCGAAGACATGCTGGAGATCCTGGGGCAGATCGAGAACGACGACGCGGTCGGCGTGGTGGTGATCACCGGCGCCGGCGACAAGTCGTTCATCGCCGGCGCCGACATCGGCGAGTTCGCCGGCCGCAGCCCGTTCGACCAGCGCCACGCCATGCGCAGCCCGCGCATCTTCGACGTCATGGGGAGCTTTTCCAAGCCGGTCATCGCCATGATCAACGGCTTCTGTCTGGGCGGCGGCTGCGAGCTGGCGCTGTCATGCGACCTGCGTATCGCGTCGGAGAAGGCGCGCTTCGGCCAGCCGGAGATCAACCTCGGCCTGATCCCGGGCGGCGGCGGCACCCAGCGCCTGCCGCGCCTGGTCGGCCTCGGCCACGCCCTGCGGCTGATCCTGACCGGCGACATGGTCGGCGCCGCCGAGGCGAAGGAGATCGGTCTCGTCGAGATGGTGGTGCCGCACGAGGAGCTGCGGGCGAAGACGCTGGAGCTGGCGAACAAGATGGCGTCCAAGAGCCCGCTCACCGTCAAGGTGGCCAAGGAGGCGGTGCGCGCCAGCCAGCGCCTGGCGGTCGAGGAGGGGATCCTCTACGAGCGCGACCTGTTCTGTCTCTGCTTCTCCACCGAGGACAAAGAGGAGGGCGTCAAGGCCTTCCTGGAGAAGCGCCCCGCCCAGTGGAAGGGCCGGTGAGCCGATGAGCGCTCCGCACGCCGATCTCCTGGCCCTGCGCTCCGAGTTCCCGATCCTCGAGCGCTCGACCTATCTGATCAACAACTCGCTCGGGGCCATGCCGCGGGGTGTCCGCGACGGCCTCGACACCTTCGCCCGTGAGTGGGAGGAGCGCGGCGTGCGCGCCTGGCACGAGGGGTGGTGGGAGATGCCGGTGAACGTCGGCGACCTCCTCGCCCCTCTGCTGGGGGTCCGCCCCGGCGGCATCTCGATGCACCAGAACGTCGCCGTGGCGGCGGAGATCTTCTTCTCCTGCTTCGACTACCCGGCGGAGCGGAACCGCATCGTCTACTCGGAGCTGAACTTCCCCAACGTCATGTACCTGGCCGAGGGGGAGCGCCGCAAGGGGGCCGAGATCGTCACCGTCCCTTCGGACGACGGCATCGGCGTGCCCATCGAGCGGCTGCTGGCGGCGATCGACGAGCGCACCCGCCTGGTGCCGGTGTCGCACACCTTGTTCCGCAGCGCCTTCGTGCAGGACGCCCAGGCGATCGCCCGGCGCTGCCGCGAGGTGGGGGCGATTCTCCTCCTCGACGTCTACCAGTCCACCGGGGTGATGCCGCTGGAGCTGGAGGCCTGGGGGGTGGACGCGGCGGTCGGCGGCTCGGTGAAGTGGCTGTGCGGCGGTCCGGGGGCGGGCTACCTCTGGGTGAGCCCGGAGCTCGCCGGCCGGCTCTACCCCACCTTCGCCGGCTGGCAGGCTGACGAGGAGCCGTTCGCGTTCCGGCCCGGCGCCATCCGCCATGCCAAGAACCCCTGGCGCTTCCTCACCGGCACGCCGAACATCCCGGCCCTCTACTCCTGCCAAGCCGGCTACCGCATCATCGCCTCGGTCGGCGCCCGGAAGATCCGCGAGCGCTCGCTGGCGCTCACCGATCACCTGATCGCGCTTGCCGAGGAGGCCGGCTTCGAGGTGCGCACGCCGCGGGACCATGCCCACCGCGGCGGCACCGTCTCGGTCTGGCACCCCGACGCCGAGCGGCTCAGCAAGGAGCTGATCGCCCGCGAGGTCGTCTGCGACTATCGGCCCAAAGCCGGCATCCGCCTCTCTCCCCACTTCTACAACACCGAAGAGGAGTGCGAGCACGCCATCCGGACGCTCCGCGAGCTGGCCGGCTAGGAGCGCGTACCGCTTCCACCCGGCAGCCGCACCTCTATAGGTAGGATGAGCCGGCAAAACCTGCCCCCGCTTCCAGCGTCGGGGCGACCGGAGCGAGGGTGGCATCGTTTCTCCCTGGGAAAGGATGCTCCCCGCTCGCGGCGACAGCCCCTCCAGGGCTCACGCAACGAGTGAGGAATGGCGTATACTGCATGCGCTTCCTTCACCGTGAGAGCCCGAGTCCGGCCAAGTGGCGCCTTCTGCCGTAGAGGGGCGCCGCCGGATGGCGGGTCCGTCCGGAGACGTTCGGGCAGGTCTTTTCGCAGTCGGCCCAGGGAGTGATTTGAGTTGAAGCTGCCCACGAAAGTGTTCCTCCTCACCGCCGTCGTGGCGGCGGGGGCCTCTCTGATCGCACTCTTCCTGGTCGCTCATCTGGTCACCGCTCTCGGTGACGCCGACTTCGCCCGCCAGGTCGGCTGGAACCTGCTGGTGATCGCCGTCTCCGCCGGTGCCCTCGCCAGTGCCGCCGCCTGGCTGGTGGTCCGGCGCGTCACCCTCCCTTTGAAGCGCCTGGCCGCCACCATGTCGGGCATGGCCCTGTCCGGCGCCCTGGAGAGCGACTTCCCCAGCGCCGGCGGCGGCGGCGAGGTCCAGCTCATCGAAGAGACGTTCCGTTCGCTGGTGGTGTCGCTCAAGGAGTCGCAGCGGGCGCGCGAGCGCTCCTACGTCGAGGCCGTGGGCGCGGTGGTGACCGCCGCCGACGCCCGCGATCACGAGACCACCGGCCACTCGTTCCGCGTCGCCCTCTACGCGGTGGCCTTGGCAAAGCGGCTCGGCATTCATGGCGAGCAGCTCAAGGCCATCGAGTGGGGCGGCCTGCTTCACGACGTCGGCAAGATGGTGGTGCCGGACGGCATCCTGCGCAAGGGGAGCCCGCTGACCGAGGACGAGTGGTACGTGATGAAGCAGCACCCGGTCTGGGGGGCGGACATGCTGGGCGAGGTGAGCTTCCTGCAGCCGGCGGCGCTGGAAATCATCCAGAGCCACCACGAGCGGTGGGACGGCACCGGCTACCCGCGCCGGCTGAACGGCGAGTCGATCCCCCTGGCCGCCCGCATCTTCGCGGTGGTGGACACCTACGACGCCATCACCTCGGACCGCCCCTACCGGCGGGCGCGCTCGCACCAGGCCGCCATCGCCGAGCTGCAGCGCGTCGCCGGCCAGCAGCTCGACCCGCGGCTGGTCCAGGCTTTCGTCGAGATGCCGGAGGTCGAGATCCGCCGCCTGCGCGACCGCTGCAAGCGCGTCCACCCCGGGCTCAGCATCCCGGCCGACCTCCTCGACTCGCTCACCGACGGCGACGACGAGAAGCCCGCGGAGAAGGCGCGGCCCGCCGCCAGCGCGTAGAATCCGGGCGTGCGGACCTTGTCGACCGGCAGGTGCGGCCCCCTCCACCCCACCTTCTCCGCCGAGGAGCGCCGGCACCTCGTGCGCGAGGGGATCGAGCTCTTCAACCGCGGCGACTTTTACGACGCCCACGAGACCTGGGAGGACGTCTGGCGCTCCACCACGCCGGAGCCCAAGGACCTCTTCCAGGGACTGATCCAGGTCGCCGCCGGCATGCACCAGATCCTCGACCTGCACCGCACCGCCGGCCCCCGCACCACCTTGGCCAAAGCGCGCCGCCGTCTCGAGCCCTACCTCCCCGCGGCCCTGGGGCTCGACGTCGCCGGGCTGCTGGAAGCCGTGCGGCCGTGGCAGGAGTGGCTGGAGCGCGGGGGGGAGCGGCCGGCGGTGCCGGCCCTGCGGGTGATCGACTGGGAGGCGGCGGTCTGACCCCTACGGGATCCCGTGCCGCTTCCTCTTCTCCCACAACGCCTTGCGGCTGATTCCCAGGAGGGCGGCGGCCTTCCCCTGGTGACCGCGGGTGTACGCCAGGGCGTGGCGGATCAGCTCCACCTCCATCTCCAGCAGCGGACGGGGGCGGCCGTCGAGGAGCCCCTCGGGGGGCGGCGGGTCCACCAGCCGGCCGTCGGCGAGGATGGCGCCGCGCTCGAGCACGTTGCGGAGCTGCCGGAGGTTGCCCGGCCAGGGGTGCTCCTCGATCCAGGCTCGGGCCGGCGCCGCCAGCTCCAGCGGCCGTCCGAGGCGGTCCCCCAGGTCGGCCAGCAGGTGATCGAGGATGGCGGGGAGGTCCCGGCGGCGCTCGCGCAGCGGCGGCAGCCGGAAGGTCACCACCTCCAGACGGTAGAAGAGGTCGGGCCGGAACGCGCCGCGCTCCACCCGCCGGGGGAGGTCCTCGGCGCCGGCGGCGAGGAAGCGCACGTCGGCCTCCACCTCGGCGGCGCCCAGCGGCGCGTAGCGGCGCTCGGCGAGCAGGCGCAGCAGCTTGGGCTGCGCGGCCAGCGGCAGCTCCTCGACGTGGTCGAGCACCAGGGTCCCCGCCTGGGCCTGCGCCACCCGCCCCTCGCTCGCCCGCTGCGCGCCGGTGAAGGCGCCCGCCTGGTAGCCGAAGAGCTCGCTCTCGAAGAGGGTGCTGGGGATCGCGCCGGGGTCCACCTCCACCAGCGGCCCGCCGGCGCGGGGGCTCGCGGCGTGGAGGGCGCGGGCGACGGTCGACCGGCCGGTGCCGGGCTCGCCGAGGATCAGGATGGGGGCGTCGGTGGCGGCGGCGCGCTCGGCCCCTTTCAGGGCTTCACCCAACGAGGGGAAATCGCGGATCAGCCGCGGCAGGCTGAAGGGGGCCGCCGATGCCGACGCGCTCACGGGCGGCTCACTGCCGGAACTGCTGGGTCACGTCGGGGGCATCCCCCCAGAGGCGCTCCAGGGCATAGAACCTGCGGGTCTCGTCCTGGAAGATGTGGGCGACGAAGTCGCCGTAGTCGAGCAGCACCCACTGCCCGCGGTTGTAGCCCTCGACGTGCAGCGGGCGCACGCGCTCCTTGCGCAACGTCTCGTCGATGGCGTCGGCGATGGCCTGGACCTGGCGCTCGCTGGTGCCGCTGCAGATCAGGAAGAAGTCGGTGAAGTCGCTGACCTCCTGCAGATGCAGCACCTGGAGGTCGACGGCTTTGCGGTCTTCGGCCGCGGCGACGGCGCCGCGGACGCGGGCCAGGGTGTCGGCGGATACGGGGGTGGCTGTAGAGGTCTCGGCGCTCATCGGTACAAGAGGTATTTCTGCACGTATTGTACCACCCGCGGCGAAACCGCCCCATCGGGGACCGGCTCGCCCCGCGCCAGGAGGGCCCGCAGGCGGGTGGAGGAGACATCGACCGGCGGCTGGCGCAGGAAATGGACCCGCTCGGACCGCGCCAGGCTCACCAGCTCCGGCGGCAGCGCGGCCTCCTCCAGCTCCCAGCCCGGACGGGTGAAGACGATCAGGCGCGCCGCGGCCGCGATGTCGCGCCAGCGGCGCCAGAGCGGCAGGTCGACGAAGGAGTCGCCGCCGATCAGCAGGTGGATCTCCGCCTCGGGCATCTCGCGCTGGAAGTGCTCGAGGGTGTCGATGGTGTAGGCCGGCCGGTCCAGGGTCAGCTCATACGGGGAGGCGAAGAGCCCCTCCTCGTCGAGGAGGGCCAGCTCCACCATCGCGTACCGGGCGTACGGGGGCGCCAGCTTGCGGCCCGGCTTGTGGGGGGGCACCGCCGTGGGCAGGTAGATGACCCGCTCCAGGCCCAGGGCGCGCCGAGCCTCCCGCACCGGCAGGAGGTGGCCGGCGTGGATCGGGTCGAAGCTGCCGCCGAAGAGGCCGATCTTCATGGCGCTCAGGACACCGGGACCTTCGCAGCCTCCAAACGCCGCGCCATCTCGGCGACGAGCGGGCGCACCCCCTCGTTGGTGGCGGCGCTGATCTCGAAGTAAGGAAGGCCGCGCTCTCCGGCCGCCTGCCGCAGCTCGTCCCGCCGCTCGGGCAGCGCCGAGTCGAGCTTGCTCCCCACCATCAGCCGCGGACGGCGCATCAGGTCGGGATTGAACGCCTCCAGCTCGCGCTCCACCGTCACCAGATCCTCGGTGGCACTCCCCTCGGGGTTCGACAGGTCCACCAGATGGACGAGGACGCGGCAGCGCTCGACGTGGCGGAGGAACTGGTGGCCGAGCCCGGCCCCCTGCGCCGCGCCGGCGATGAGCCCCGGCAGGTCGGCGATGACAAAGGGCTCGGAGAACGGCCCCTCGGCGACGACGCCGAGCTGCGGCACCAGGGTGGTGAACGGATAGTCGGCGATCTTCGGCCGCGCCGCCGAGACGACGCTGATCAGCGTCGACTTGCCGGCGTTGGGCAGGCCGACGACGCCGACGTCGGCGAGGAGCTTGAGCTCCAGCCGCAGCCGCCGTTCATCCCCTTCGCGCCCCGGCTCGCAGCGGCGCGGCGCCTGGTTGGTGGAGGTGGCGAAGCGGGCGTTGCCCCGGCCGCCGCCGCCGCCGGCCGCCACCAGCAGGCGCTGGCCCTCCTCCAGCAACTCGCCGAGGAGCTCGCCGGTCTCGGCGTCGTAGACCTGGGTGCCCAGGGGGACGGCGACATCCAGGTCGCCGCCGCTCCGGCCGGTCTTGTTGGAGCCCTCGCCGTGCCGGCCGCGCTCGGCGGCGTACAGCGAGGTGAACTGGAGGTGGTAGAGCGTGTTGCGCGCCTCTTCGCCCACCAGCCACACCGAGCCGCCGTGACCGCCGTCGCCGCCCGACGGGCCGCCGCGCGGCACGTACTTCTCGCGCCGGAAGGCCATGCAGCCGTTGCCGCCACGGCCGCCGCGGACGTGGATCGTGGTCTGGTCGATGAAGATCAAGGTCGTCGGGCTCGAAGGTGAGAAGAGAGGACGGGAGCCGGACGGGCCGGCTCCCGGATCACTCGCGGGATTGCCTGGAGATGAATCGGAGATTACTCGGAAGCGGCGGCTTCGGGGGCCATGATATGGACGAACTTGCCCTTCTGGCCCCTGTTCTGGAAGCGCACCACCCCATCCCGCTTGGCGAACAGCGTGTCGTCCTTGCCGCGGCCGACGTTCAGGCCGGGGAAGAAGACGGTGCCGCGCTGCCGCACGATGATGGTGCCGCCGGTGACCTGCTGCCCGCCGTAGGCCTTGACGCCCAGGTGCTGCGGGTTGGAGTCACGGCCGTTGCGGCTGGAGCCCTGTCCCTTTTTATGTGCCATTGTCGTTGACTCCTTCTTGTCCTACGGCAGCTCGATGCCGTCGATGCGGACCCGGTGCAGGTCCTGCCGGTGACCGCGGGTCCGCCGGTACTGCTTGCGGCGCTTCATCTTGAAGACCCGGATCTTCGGCCCGCGCACGGCGGCCACCAGCGAGGCGGTCACCGCCGCGCCCTGGACCACCGGATTGCCGAACCGCGGCTCGCCGTCGCCCGTCACCATCAGGACCCGGTCGAACCGGACCTGGCTGCCCTGCTCACCAGCACCCTGCAGGAGCTCCACGTCGATGACGTCGCCGGGCGCGACGCGGTATTGTTTGCCACCACTTTCGATCACTGCGAACATAGACACTCCTGACAGTCGTCGTACCAGACGCGTGGACGGGAGAACCTACCACAGAGGTCCCGCCCGGTCAACCATCCGGGCCCTCCTGTTATTCTCCGGGGGCCATGCTGCGCCTCTTCTTCCTGCTCGCCAAGGCCCTGCTCTTCCTGGCGGGGGCACGGCGCCGGTTCATCCGCTCCGGCCCGGTGAGGCTGGCCTACTACCGGCTGGGCCCGGAAAAGGGGGAGCCCTGGGTGCTGCTCCACGGGCTCGGCGCCAACGCGGTGAGCTGGTACCCGGTGCTGCGCGCCCTCAAGGGGGAGTGCCGGCTGGTGGTGCCGGAGCTCTCCATGCTCGGCGGCACCCGCGGCCCGCGGCACGGGCTGGGCGTCGCCGAGGCCTCGCGGGTGCTGGCGGACCTCATCCGCAGGGAGCTCGGCAGCCGGCCGGTCAACCTGGCGGGCATCAGCCTCGGCGGCTGGATCGCGGTCCGCCTGACCCTCGACCGCCCCGACCTCGTCTCCCGGCTCCTCCTCATCGACGCCGCCGGCTACCGCGACCAGGACTGGGACGAGATCGAGCGGCTGATCCGGGTGGAGGACCTCGCCGGCGTCGACCGGCTCTACGGCGCCATGTTCGTCCGCCCCCCCTGGCTGCTGCGGCGGACCCGCCCCGCCTTCCTTCAGACCTTCACCTCGCGCGCGGTGCGCGACATCCTGGAGGACCTGTCGGAGGACGACGCCTACGACGACGCCGACCTCGCCCGCATCCAGGTGCCCACCGGGCTGATCTGGGGGGAGTGCGACGGCCTGTTCACCGTCGCCACCGCCCGGGCGATGACCGCGGCCCTGCCCCACGCCTCCCTGGAGGTGCTGCCCGGCTGTGCCCACGCCCTCCACATCGAAAGCCCGCGGCAGCTCACGGCGGCCATCCGCCGCTTCCGGCGCGCCCCCACCCGGCGCTAGACTGGTCCCGACGACCTTATTTATAAGGAGGAAGCCATGGCCAGCCCCGAGTACCTGGTCTGCCTGGAGTGCGAGACCCCCTGTTATACCTTCGAGTGGGAGGACGGGAAACTGTCGGAGGTCCTCTGTACGGCCTGCGGCAACGACAAGCCGGACCAGTTCGCGCTGCCTGAAGAGATCGAAGACATGGCGTAGGGTCCCCTCCCCTCCTGCCAGCCCTCCCCTCAGCTCCCCTGGTGTCAGCCGGATCGGTCCGATCGGTCGGATCGGCCGATCGCCTTTGCCTGTGCGCGCCACCCAAAATCTGAGCACGACTACATGAGATCTTGAGCCCCGGCTTTGTCCGGCAAGTAGACCTGATGGATTTCAGCTAAGATTTCTACTGAGGGGGGTTGACAAGATGTGAGCGCCGATCTATCATGCGCATCGTCGGGCGGGTGGACCGGAGCCAATCCCGGACACCGAGCCAGAACCGAACCGATGACGCGATGAACAAGGAGGATCAAACAATGCTCAGCACGACTCGTTGGAATCCCCAGACCGCTTATCTCACCCGCGATCCGTTCTTCCGCCTGGTCGACAGCTTCTTCGGCAACGGCGCCATGACCTCCGGCAACGAGGACGTCTCCAACCGGAGCTGGATGCCGCCGGTGGACATCCAGGAGACCACCGACTCCTACCGGCTGTATGCCGAGCTGCCCGGGCTGACCAAGGAGAACATCGAGATCACCCTCGAGAACAACGTCCTGCGGCTGTCCGGTGAGCGGAAGTTCGAGAAGGACGCCCAGAAGGACAACTACCACCGCATCGAGCGGACCTACGGCGCCTTCTCCCGCTCCTTCACCCTGCCGAGCCAGGTGAACGCCGAGGGCGTGCAGGCGCAGTTCGAGAACGGCGTGCTGACCCTCACGGTCCCCAAGGCCGAGCAGGCCAAGCCGCGCCGGATCTCCATCAGCTGAGCCGGCCGACCGGGCCGGATCGAAGGGGGTGGCCCCGCCTCACGGCGGGGCCTTTCTTTTTCCAGGGAAATCTTATGCAGGGGAGGGGCTTGCCCCATCGGCGCTACCCTCAGCGCCGCCAGGGGGCGGGTGGTGCCTCCCCCCCTGGGCGGTCGGGTGGCAGGAAGCGGGGGAGGTCAAGGAGGGGGGTTTTCACACCGCTCCGCGCTCCGCGACCGGCCCCCTAGGCGCTGACTCAACGGTTGTCCGGAAGGATTTTCGTCGCAGACCAGGGTTCCCGAGGGTCGCAACCCGAGGAGAACATCGCAGAGCCGTGTTCATTCGTCGCAGACGACCTCCGCTCTGCGACGAATGAAGGCAGCTCTGCGACGATTGAGCGCTACTCTGCGGCGAACGAACGATGCTCTGCGACGAATGGACGCAACTCTGCGATGTTTCAGGACAGCTCTGCGACGTTTCAGGACAGCTCTGCAACGATCGGATCGGAAGGGCAAGCCCCTCTCCTACATCTAAGGTGCAGTCGGGGTGTACGACGTCTCGAGCGCCGGGCGGGTGGCGGCCTCGGCGGCTCCGCCGACGGCCGGCACCTCGACCTTGACGGTGGTGCCCACGCCGGGCGTGCTCTCCACCGCCACCCGCCCGCCGTGGGCGCGGGTGATCCGGTCGACGATGGCGAGCCCCAGGCCGGTGCCCCCCTTCCGCGTCGAATAGAAGAGGTCGAAGATCTTCCCCTGCTCCTCGGGCGGGATGCCGATGCCGTTGTCCGCCAGCTCGAGCACCACCGCCGCCCCCTGCCGGTAGGCGGTGAGCCGGAGCAGCGGCGGCTGGCCGGACTCCTCGGTGGCGGCGAGGGCGTTCTGCAGCAGGTTGAGGAGGAGCTGGGTGAACTGGCCGGGGTCGACCCGCACCCGGGCGCCGCCGCTCCTGTCCTCCAGCTCCACCTGCGCCTCCCGCCGCTGGATATCCGGGCCGAGCACGTCGCGCGCCCGCTCCAGCAGCCAGACCGCGGGCACCTCCTCGAGCTCCAGGGGGCGCGGCTTGGCATAGGCGAGGAAGTCGGTGGCCAGGCGCTCCAGCCGGCTGATCTCCGAGCGGGTGATCGAGAGGAGCCGCTTGCTCATCGGCGGCGAGCCGAGGTCGTCGACCTCCTCCTCCAGCATCTGCATGTTGAGGTTCAGCGAGTTCAGCGGGTTGCGGATCTCGTGCGCCAGGCCCGAGGCGAGGGTGCCGATGTAGGCCATGCGCTCGGCCTCGGCCGCCTGCAGCTCCAGGACCCGGGCGCGCCGCATCAGCCACCAGATGGTGGCGTAGGCGGTGCCGAGCAGCAGCAGGGTGAGGACGCCGATGACGCTCGCCTGCTCGATCAGGTCGCGCCGCAGCACCTGGATGCGCTGGTCCAGCGCGGTGCGGCTGATGCCGATCTCGATCATCCCGATCTCGCCGATGGGCACCTGGATCTCCGGCCCCTCGACGATCACGACCCTCTCCTCCCCCATCTCCTCCACCGCCTGGGGGAGCTCCTGGCTGCCGAGCAGCGGCTCGGCCTCGATGACCGGCTCGCGCCGCCGGCTGTGCTGCTCGAAGACCAGCACGCCGTTCCTGTCGCGGATGGTCAGCGTCTGGACGGTGGCGCGCTCGCGCAGGATGGAGTCGATGTAGGTCCGCGTCTGGCGCTCGACGGCGACGGCGGTGTAGAGGTCCTTGCCCTGACCCTCGGCGCGGCTGTGGATCTGCTGGGCCAGCGACTCCGCCTCGACCCGCATCTCGCCGAGCACGCGGTCGACCTCCCGCTGCGACAGCGAGCGGAAGATCAGCCAGCCGAAGAGGGCGATGTCGAACAGGATGAAGAGGCCGAAGATGACCGAGCCGATCAGCAGCCGGCGGGACATGACGGAGTCTGCGGCCCGTTCCATACGCATGAAGAGGATAACACCGGCATCGCCACCCTCCTTCCGGGGGGCTTCATTTGACGCCCCCGCCGGAGTAGGATGGCCGCGCCGATGCTAACGACGACATTCCTCCGTTCCGCGGGGCGCCTCGCCCCTCTGCTGCTCGCCACCGCCCTGCTGACCGCCGGGGCCGCCGGCTGTGACCGCCGGGAAGAGCCCGCCCGGCCCGACGGCCAGGCCGCACAGGCCGCCGAGACGCCGCGGCGCGGCGGCACGATCGTCACCGGCTGGATCTCCGAGCCGAACGGCGTCAACGAGTTCATCGTCCCGTCGAACCAGCCCACCAACGAGCTGCTGCACCAGATCTTCCTGCAGCTCGTGGACGAGCGGCCCGACTTCGAGCAGCACCCGCCGACGTTCGCCCCCGAGCTCGCCCGCTCGTACGAGTTCTCTCCCGACCACAAGACGCTCACCTTCCACCTGCGCGACGACGTGCTCTGGAGCGACGGCGTGCCGGTGACCGCCGAGGACGTGCGCTTCACCTGGCAGGCCCAGACCCACCCCGACGTGGCCTGGGACAACGCCTTCATGAAGGAGTCCATCACCGACGCCGAGGTGGTGGACCCGCACACCGTCCGCTTCCACTTCTCGCACGCCTATGCCCGCCAGATGCTCGACGTCAACGAGGGGATGATCATCCCCAAGCACGCCTGGGAGAAGCTCCCCTTCGCCCAGTGGCGGCAGAGCCGCGAGTGGTTCAAGGAGAACCTGGTGGTCTCCGGCCCGTTCACCGTCGCCTCCTGGCAGCCGCAGCAGCAGGTGGTCCTCCAGCGCAACGAGCGCTACTTCAAGAAGGACCGGCCGCTGCTCGACCGCGTGGTGATGCGGGTGATCCCGGAGCAGAGCACCCTGATGGCCGAGCTGAACAGCGGCCAGGTGGACTTCGTCGCGCAGGTCGGGCCGGGCGACGCGCCGTCGATCCGGGCCAACCCGCGCCTCCAGCTCTATGCCTACTGGTTCTCCCGCCTGACCGTGGGGGTCGCCTGGAACCTGACCCGCGAGCCGTTCTCCGATCCGGAGGTGCGCCGCGCCCTCACCCTCGCCATCGACCGGCAGTCCATCGCCGACACCCTCTGGGGCGAGCTCGGCAGGGTGGCGAGCTCGCCCATCTCGACCGGCTTCTGGGGCCACGACCGGTCGCTGCGGCCCTGGCCCTACGACCCCGAGCAGGCGAAGCGCATCCTGGCGGCCCGCGGGTGGAAGGACAGCGACGGCGACGGCATCCTTGACCGCAACGGCAAGCGGTTCTCCTTCGAGATCCTGAGCAACGCCGGCAACCAGCAGCGCATCGACGCCGGAGTGATGATCCAGGAGCAGCTCAAGCGGATCGGCATCCAGGTCGTGCCGCGCGTGGTGGAGTTCAACACCATGCTGGAGCAGGCCGACGCCGGGCGGTTCGACGCCGTCACCTCCGGCATGACGGTGGACACCGGCCTCGACCTCACCTCCTACTTCCACAGCCGCTCCGTGCCGCCCGAGGGCATCAACTTCATGCGCTACTCCAACCCGGAGGTGGACCGGCTCATCGAGCAGTCGCTGAAGGTGATGGAGCCGCAGGCGGCCAAGCCCGCCCTCGACCGCATCCAGCAGATCCTCCACCAGGACCAGCCCGTCACCTTCCTCTGGGAGTCTCAGCGCCTGAGCGCGGCGAGCCAGCGTCTGAGGGACGCCGAGCCGAACGTCCTCAGGACCCTCTACAACGTCGAGGACTGGTGGGTCCGCGAGCCCTGAGGGCGCCCGAGGACGCCCTGACCGGCGCCTGAAGGTCCCAAGACGCCGTGCTCGGCTTCCTCCTGCGGCGCCTCGCCGCCTCGCTGATCCTCCTCGTCCTCGTCCTCACCGCCACCTTCATCCTGATGCACTTGGCGCCGGGCGACCCGACCAACCGGGAAGCCTCGCGCCTGACCGCGGAGCAGCGGGAGAACCTGCGGCGGATCTACGGGCTCGACCGGCCGCTCCCCGAGCAGTACCTGCGCTGGATGACGTCCGTGGCGCTGCGCGGCGACTTCGGGATCTCCTGGTCGCAGCAGCGGCCGGTGGCGGACGCGCTCAAGGCGGCGCTGCCGCCGACCCTCCTCCTCGCCTTCGCCGCCCTGTTCGTGGAGTACGCCATCGCCCTGCCGCTGGGCGTCGCCGTGGCGCGGCGGCCCGGCTCGGCGCTCGACCATGGGGTGCGGGTGGTGTCGCTGATCATCTTCTCGCAACCCGTGTTCTGGCTCGCCCTGATGGCGATCCTGCTCTTCAGCCAGGTCTGGCCGGTGCTGCCGTCGAGCCTGATGCGCTCCCTCGGCTACGAGCAGATGAGCCCGGGGGAGCGGCTCCTCGACCTCCTCCGGCACCTCGCCCTGCCGGCGCTGGTGCTCGGAGTCTGGGCGAGCGGCGCGACGCTGCGGCTGGTGCGCGGCAGCCTGCTCGAGGTGATGAGCCGGGACTACATCCGCACCGCGCGGGCGAAGGGCCTCTCGGAGCGGCGCGTCGTCTGGGTGCACGGCATGCGGACGGCGCTCGCGCCGATCCTCCAGATCTTTGCCGTCTCGCTGGTCGGCCTGCTCAACGGCTCGCTGGTCGCCGAGGTGATCTTCTCCTGGCCCGGGATGGGGCGGCTCGCCTTCGAGGCGGTCCTCGCACGCGACTATCCGGTGGTGCTGGCGACCACCGCGCTCGCCGCCGTCTTCGTCCTGGCGGCCAACTTCCTGGCCGACGTGATCCACGCGCTGGCCGACCCGAGGGTACGGGAGTGAGCCGGCTTCGCGGGGGTGGCCCCCTCTTCCATTGGGGCCTGGTCCTGGTCGCCGCCCTGCTGCTGGTGGCGGTCCTGGCGCCGCTCCTCTCGCCCTACGAGCCGACGGAGCAGACCGACCCCGCGGTCTCTCAGTATCGGCCGCCGGGCACGGTGCTCGCGGCGGTCCACCTCGCCCACGGCGACTGGCGGCTGGCTGACAGAGTGGAGCGGACGCCGGAGGGGCTGCGCCTCCATCGCCTGGGACGGGTCGAGGAGCTCGCCGCCGCGGAGGTGCGCAACCTCACCCCGGACGGCGTGGCCGACAGCCGCCGCTTCCTGTTGGGCAGCGACAAGTTCGGGCGCGACCTCCTGTCGCGGATGATCCACGGCACCCGCGTCTCCCTGGGGGTGGCGCTGGGCTCGGTGCTGCTGGCGCTGACGCTGGGCGTGGCGGTCGGCTCGGCCGCGGCGCTCGGGGGGCCGGTGATCGACGGCCTGCTGATGCGGATGGTCGACGCCCTGCTCGCCTTCCCGTCGCTCTTCCTGCTGATCGTGCTGGCGGCCTTCTTCCGGCCGAGCACGCTGGTGATCGTCATCGTCCTGGCGACCGGGAGCTGGATGGGGATCAGCCGCATGATCCGGGCGGAGATCCTGAGCCTGCGGAGCCGCGAGTTCGTGCTGGCCGCGCGGGCCATGGGCCAGCACCCGTTCGCCATCCTGGTCCGCCACCTGCTGCCGAACGCCTTCACCCCGGCGCTGATCCAGGCGACGCTGCTGGTCGGCCAGCTCATCCTGGTGGAGTCGACGCTCTCCTTCCTGGGCCTGGGCATCCAGCCGCCGACGCCGAGCTGGGGCAACATGATCGCCGAGGGCCGCGAGGCCCTCGCCCGCGCCTGGTGGATCGCCACCTTCCCCGGCGTCGCCATCGCCGTCACCGTCATCGCCTTCAACTTCCTGGGCGACGGTCTGCGGGACGCGCTGGACCCGCGGCAGCGGCGCGGGAGCGGCCGGGACGAGCGGGCGGCCGAAGCCGAAGCGCCGGCGGCCTGAAACGTTTCCCCCCCTCCCGACACTCCGGACAGTAGTCCCCATCGCTAGATGCGCACATCCACCCTGGCGGCTGGCCGTCCGGGGCGCTGGAGATGTCTTTTCGCTCCGGGGCATTCCGTCCCGGGGCTTTCTGGAGGGGTGTCTATGAAGAGAACGTTGCGCGCAGTGCTCACCGGAATGGCCGCGCTGCTGGTGGCCGGGGCGGGATGGGCTTCGCCGGTGTCACGGATCTGGACCGTGAACCTGGGGAGCGAGCCGCTGGAGGTGTCGATCGAGCGGACCCGCGGCGGCAGCTCGCGGATGGACAGCCTCCTCGTCGCGCCGGAGGAGATGGCCGAGGTGGTGCGGGCGGACGACGAGGAGGTCCGGATCGTCGACGGGCCCGACCTCCTGGTCATCAACGCGCCCGCCGGTTTCGACCCGACGGCGATCGGCCTCGGCGGCGCCACCCTCATCACACCCGAGATCGAGCGTCCCGCCGGGCGCCTGCCCGCCATCCGCAATAAGGCGCTCGCCGGCAGCCGGCTGAAGCGGGGCGAAGTCGCCTCCTCCACCGCCGTCTGGACCGGAAGCGAGCCGCTGACCGTGCGCGTCGGGCTCCACGGCTCCCCGGCGCTCGCCGAGGTCCGCGCCACCCGGCTGGACGGGCAGATCCTGGGCTACGTCACCCTCGCCGCCTCCCGCGAGATCGAGGTGACGGTCGACCTCCGCGGCTTCCTCGACAAGCACGGATACTGGGGCCCGGTCACCCGCGAGGTCCTGTCCCGGCGCGGCGAGGTCTCCGCGTCCCTGGGGACCGCCGGCAAGCGCCAGGCGATGCAGAAGGCGGTGGGCGCCGCCTCGTTCAACCGGCGCACCCACTACACCGTGTTCAGCGCGACGTACCCCCTGTACTACTACGTCGACGCCGGACCGGCGAATACCTGCGGCGAGCTCTCCAGCTACCGCAACGGCTCCTGGCTCTTCGCCTCGGGCTGGCTGTGCACCAACGGTGTCGGCGATTCCACCAAGGGGCCCTGGTACACCGCCAACGGCAACCAGACCGACAATCCCCTCTTCATCCGCTGGCCCGACAACTCGACGACGAACAACGAGTGGCACATCTGGGACAACAACTGCCCGACCGCGACCATCAGCACGCGGACGTCGACCACCTTCGCGGGCGGTGCCACCGACGTGCAGTGGGGCGTCTGCTTCGCGGCCGGCGCCAAGATCACGACCTACTACCGGGACCTCACCACGGACCGCCTCT
>DASPJI010000396.1:0-2044 GCA_035628695.1 Thermoanaerobaculia bacterium
GACTCAGCAGGGGGCGCCGCTCAAGATCGGCGGCCTGCCGGACCCGGAGGCGCGGGTCACCCGCTGGGCGATCGACATCCCCTATGGCCTCAGCATCCTGGCCTACGGCGATCCGCAGGCGACGGTGACCGGCCTCGAGGACATCCCGCGGGAGAACTGGCCGAACGTGGTCCTCGTCCACCTGTCGTTCCAGGTGATGGTGGCCTGCGGCGTGGCGATGGCGGCGCTGACGCTGTGGATCGGTTTCCTGTGGCTGCGCCGGCGCCGGCTGCCGGACTCGCCGCGCCTGCTGCGGCTCATCCTCCTGGTCTCGCCACTGGGGGTGCTGGCGATCAAGGCGGGCTGGTTCGTCACCGAGCTCGGCCGCCAGCCCTGGATCATTCAGGGGGTGATGCGGACGCGGGACGCCCTGACGCCCATGCCGGGGCTGGTGGTGCCGCTCCTGGCGATCACTCTGGTGTACGTCGTCCTCGGCGTGATCGTCGTCTTCCTGTTGAAGCGCCACGTGATCTCGACGGTGCCCACCGCCGGCGCCCAGGCCAAGAGGGCGGCTTAGATGGACCTCGCCCTGGCCACGGCGCTGGTGATCGCCCTGGCGCTCAACGTCTACGCGATCTCGGGCGGCGCGGACTACGGCGGCGGGGTCTGGGACCTCCTGGCCCGCGGCCCCCGGGCGGCGCGGCAGCGCGACCTGATCGCCCACTCGATCGGCCCGATCTGGGAGGCGAACCACGTCTGGCTGATCCTGGCGATCGTGGCGCTCTTCACCGGCTTCCCCGCGGCCTACGCGCGGGTCACCACGATCCTTCACGTGCCGCTCCTCCTGATGCTGCTGGGTATCGTCGCCCGCGGCGCCGCGTTCAGCTTCCGGTCGTACGGCCGGCCCGAGGGGGAGGATCAGGGCCATTGGGGCCGCGTGTTCGCCATCTCCAGCCTGGTGACGCCGCTGCTCCTGGGCATCATCCTGGGGGCCATCGCCTCGGGGGAGATGGAGGCGGTTCCGCGCTCGGTGGCGGCGTTCTTCGATCCCTGGGTGGGACTCTTCCCCTTCGCCGTCGGCGTCTATGCGCTGGTGATGTTCGCCTTCCTCGCGGCGGTCTACCTGTGCAACGAGGCCGAGGAGGCGGACCTGGCGGAGGATTTCAGGCGGCGGGCGCTGGCCTCGGGGGTGCTGCTGGGAGTGCTGGCGGCGGCGGTCCTGCTCGCCGCAGGGCTGCGCGTGCCGGACCTCCTCCACGAGCTGACGCGGACGCCGTGGTCCTGGGCGCTGCACGCCGCCACCGCCCTCGCGGCGCTCTTCACCTTCCGGGCCCTCTGGAGCCGGCGCTACCGTCTGGCCCGCGCCGGAGCCGCCCTCCAGGTGTCGCTCATCCTCTGGGGCTGGGCGCTCGCGCAGTATCCCTACCTGGTCAAGCCGGACCTCACCGTCGGCTCAGCCGCCGCGCCGGACGTCACCCTGCGGCTCCTCCTGGGAGCCCTGGCCGTGGGAGCGGTCGTCCTGGTGCCGTCCTTCCTCTATCTCTACCGGGTGTTCGGCAAGCTGCGTCGAGCTTGAGGGCGCGGATGTCGTCGATTCCGAAGGAGCGGAGCCGCTCGGTGTGCTCCTTCAGATAACGGTCCAGCGACTCCTCGTCCGCGAAGAGATAGATGCCGCCGGCTTCGTGGGCGACGGAGCTCTCGGTCCAGATCTTCCAGAGCAGGCCCGGCGTGCCGGCGATCATCCCGGCGAGACCCGCGAAGGCCTCGGCCATCTCTTCGCCCCACGGGCCTTGTGATGGGAAGTCGATCTGTAGCAGCTTCATGGTGGTCCTCCCTTGATCTCTGAAGAAAGAGACGACGGTGGACCGGCGTTTCCCTCGCCGTGTACTCTGGAGATGGCGCTCCGAGTCGAGGGCGAGGAGGTGAGAGATGGTCCGAATCCCCAAAGCCCTGGCCACCCTGCTGGTCGTGACGACCCTGAGCTGCACCGCCAACGCGGGCGGTGGGGACCGGAGCGGTGGACAGCCGGCCGGAAGCTGGCGCGAGGTGATCCACGACGCCGACG
>DASPJI010000397.1:0-10018 GCA_035628695.1 Thermoanaerobaculia bacterium
CATGGAGAAACACGCCGTGTCCAAGCTCATCGGCTCGCCGCCGGGCTACGTCGGCCACGAGGAGGGGGGCCAGCTCACCGAGCGCGTGCGGCGGCAGCCCTACTCGCTGATCCTGTTCGACGAGATCGAGAAGGCGCACCCGGACGTCGCCAACCTGCTGCTGCAGATCCTGGAGGACGGCGTGCTCACCGACGCCTACGGCAATCAGGTGGACTTCCGCAACACGCTGGTGCTCATGACCTCCAACATCGGCTCCAAGCTGGTGCTGCGCGGTGGCCGCATGGGCTTCGGCGAGGGGTCCGAGCAGGCCGATTTCCGGCGTATCGAAGAAGAGATCCTGGCTGAGCTGCGGCGCAGCTTCAGCCCCGAATTCATCAACCGGATCGATGAAGTGATCGTGTTCAACCCGCTCGGCGAATTGGAGCTGCGGTCGATTGTCGACATCCTGCTCGACGACGTGAACCTCACGTTGAGCGAGCGGGGGCTGACGGTCACGGTCTCCCCCGACGCCAGGCAGTGGCTGCTGGGGAAGGCGGACATCGAGCCGTCCACCGGCGCTCGGCCGCTCCGCCGGGTCATCCAGCGGCACATCCAGGACGCGGTGTCGGAGATCCTCATTCACCAGCACGGCGGCGAGTCGATCGAGAGGATCGATGTGGACCTCGAGGGCGGAGAGCTCAAGTTCGACTCCGTCCACCTGCCCACGGAGACGCCGGCCATCACCGCGCCGTAGTGTCGACCCCCGCAGGGAGCGGCAGCTCCCATCCCCGAGCACATTCTCTCCGGCGGCCCTTCGGGGCCGCCGGTACGAGGCGAGAACGGAATGAAGCTTGATTTCGTCGTGAATCGCCGGTCTTCGTACAGTCCGTTGAATCCCATCGGGCTGCGTGGCCGGATCTGGCGGTCCCTGCTGGTGCTGGCCCTCCTGCCGCTGCTGGTGTCGCGCGGCGTCCCCGCCGTCGCCCAAGAGGGGGGTATCGCGGGCGCTCCGGCCGCCGAGGCGCCGCGGATCGACGCCGTCGAGTTCCGCGGCCTCAAGGCCTTGACCGAGGAGACGCTCCTCTACTACCTCGGGCTCGAGGTGGGCCAGCCGCTCGACCAGGCGTTGCTCGACCAGAACATCAAGACCCTCTGGGAGCGCAGCCTGATCGACGACATCCAGGTCGAGGCGATTCCGGCCGCGCTCCCCGCCGGCAACGCGGTGCGCCTGGTGATCACCGTCGCCGAGCGCCCCGTCCTGCGCTCCATCGAGTACGAGGGGCTCAAGCGCATCTCGAAGACCGATATCCAGGACAAGATCGCCACCCAGCGCATCCGCGTGCGGGAGGGCGAGCCGTTGAGCCTGGGCGAGCTGCAGCGGGTCAAGGCGCTGATCGAGGAGCTGCACGCCGAGAAGGGCTACCGCTTCGCCTCCGCCCGTTACAACGTCGAGGACATCGGCACCAACGAGAAGCGCGTGGTGTTCACGGTCGACGAGGGCAACCGCGTGCGCATCGAGGACATCGCCTTCGAGGGCAACACGGTCTACAACGACCTGCGCCTGCGGCTGTCCATGCGCAAGACCAAGGAGACGGGCCTGATCTCCCGCTTCTCCAAGAAGGACATCTACGATCCGGCCAAGCTCCAGGAGGATCTGGAGAAGGTGCGCGACCTCTACCGCGCCGCCGGCTACAAGAACGTGGTCATCGGCGAGCCGCAGATCGACGTGCGGGCCCTCAAGCCCGAGGCGGCCGCGACCAGCGAGCAGAAACGGCGCATGTTCATCACCGTGCCCATCGAGGAGGGGGACCGCTGGCGCTTCGGCGAGATCTCGATCGACGGCAACGACGTCTACACCGACCAGGCGCTGCTCCGCGTCTTCGCGCACGAGCCCAACGGCTGGCTGCGCTCCAAGGTGATCGACGACGGCGTCAAGTCGGTCACCGACCTCTACCACAACACCGGCTACGTCTATGCCCAGGTGGAGCCCGAGCTGGTGGAGAAGCCAGGCCGCGTCGCCGACCTCATCGTCCACGTGCAGGAGGGCGAGCAGTTCACGGTCGGCCGCATCGAGTTCCAGGGCAACGAGCGCACCCAGGACAAGGTGCTGCGGCGCGAGATCCGGCTCTACGAGAGCGGCGTGGTCAACATCGCGGCGATCCGCAACAGCGTGCTCAAGATCAACCAGCTCGGCTACTTCAAGCTCAACGAGGAGGACCCGGTCGAGTTCGTCGCCGACAACGAGGACAAGACCGTCGACCTCATCTTCAAGGGGCAGGAGTCGGAGCGCACCGAGCTGCAGTTCGGCGGCGGCTGGAGCGAGGTCGACGAGTTCTTCGGCCAGTTCTCGATCAACACCAAGAACTTCCTGGGCCGCGGCGAGCAGGTGGGCGTCTCCCTGCAGCAGGGCAAGTACCGCAACTTCTACGATGTCTCCTACTTCGTCCCCTGGTTCATGGACCGCCGCCAGAGCATCGGCCTGCGCGCCTTCGACCAGGACCTCGACTACCGGGGCTTCGACGCGCGGGAGCGCTACGCGCGCCAGAGCCGCGGCGCCATCCTCACCTATGGCCGCAGCTTCCGGCTGTTCCAGTCAGCGAGCATCAGCTACAACCGCTCGCGCTACAACGACCAGTCGACGGTGCTGGACGAGTTGACGGGCAACCCGATCGCCCTGCCGACCCTGAGCTTCGACAACTCGTCGCTGCGGCCGGCCTATCTGTTCGACAGCCGGGACAACCCGTACGAGCCGACCCGCGGCAAGCGCCTGTCGCTGTCTGCGGAGTACGCCGGCGGCTTCCTCGGGGGCGACACCTACTTCCTGCGGCCGGAGCTGGCGTTCAGCATGTTCCAGCCGGTGGGCAGCCTGCCGGTCCGCCAGGTGGTGGCGCTCAACGTCGAGGCCGGCCTGGTCGATCCGTTCGACCCCAAGGAGTACCCGCTGTCGCCGCTCGACCTCTTCTTCCTCGGTGGCGAGAACAGCATCCGCGGCTTCTCGTTCCGCGGCATCTCGGTACGCAACGCGGACGGGACGGTGCGGCGCGACACCTTCGGCGCGATCGTCGGCGGCGACAAGTACGCCCAGGTCAACCTGGAGTACCATTTCCTCCTTGGCGGCCCATTCCGGGTGCTCGTATTCGCGGATGCCGGCAACGTGTACGCCGACGACCAATCGTTCGATCTGTCGAACCTGCGCTACACCGCCGGTGCCGAGCTGCGGGTCCTGGTGCCGGTGTTCGGCGCGCCGCTGCGGTTCATCTATGCCCTCAACCTGGACCCGTTGCCGGGCGACGATGACAGGTTCGAAAATTTCCAGTTCAGTATCGGAACCAGCTTCTAAGACGTAAGGAGAAGACCCATGTTGATTCGCAGATTCCCCAAGACCCTGCTCGCCCTCGGGCTGGGGCTGGCGTTGTCGGCGCCGGCCATGGCCCAGGGGCCGAAGATCGCCGTCATCGACACCGAGCAGATCCTGCTCGCGTCGAATACCGGCAAGAAGGCCCTGGCCGACCTCAAGAAGCTCCAGGAGCAGAAGGAGACCGAGGGCAAGAACCGGTCGCAGGAGATCAAGGACCTGCAGACCAAGCTCAACGACGGCCGCCTGTCCCTGGCCGCCGACAAGATCGGCGACATGGAGAAGCAGCTCGAGGACAAGGTCATCGCCCTCAAGCGCTTCCAGGACGACGCCAACCGCGAGCTCGGCAAGCGGCGCGACGAAATCCTCGCCTCGGTCGACCAGAAGGTCATGCCGGTGATCAACCAGCTCGGCAAGGAGCAGGGGTACACCCTGATCTTCCGCAAGTTCGAGAGCGGGCTCATCTACGCCGACGAGGCCGTGGACATCACCGGCCAGGTCATCCAGCGCCTCGACGGCGGCGGCGGCGCGGCCCAGGGAAGCAAGGGCAAGTAAGCGCGTGACGCGCCGCCTCGCCGAGCTCGCGGAGCTGGTCGGGGGCACGGTCGAAGGGGATCCGGAGCGCTCCATCGAAGGGGTGCGGACCCTCGACGCGGCCGGCCCCCGCGATCTCTCCTTCCTCAATCATCCGCGGTACCGGGAGCAGGCGTCGGCCAGCCAGGCCGGCGCCCTGCTCGTCCCCCGGACGCTCGCCGGTCTGGCCGGCCTGCCTGGAGACACCGGCAAGGACCTGCTGGTCGTCTCCGACGCCGCCTACGCGCTTTCCCGTCTGATCGCCCTCTTCAACGAGCCCGAGGCGCGCGAGCCGGGGGTCCACCCCACGGCCGTGCTGGAGCCGGGGTGCGCCGTCGACCCGGCCGCCCACGTCGGTCCCTATGTGGTGATCGGCGCCGGCAGCCGGGTCGCCGCCGGAGCCGTGCTCCACGCCCACGTCGTCGTCGGGCGGCGCTGCGCGGTGGGGGAGCGGGCCGTCCTCTACCCCCACGTGGTGCTCTACGACGGCACGGAGGTCGGCGCCGGCGGCATCGTCCACTCCGGTGCCGTGCTGGGAAGCGACGGTTTCGGCTACGCTACCGCGCGCGGCGTGCACCACAAGGTGCCTCAGGTAGGGCGGGTGGTGGTGCACGAGGACGTGGAGATCGGCGCCAACACCACGATCGACCGCGCCACCCTGGGCGAGACGGTCATCGGCGCCGGGACCAAGATCGACAACCTGGTCCAGATCGGTCACAACGTGAGGGTCGGCAGGCACTGTATCCTGTGCGGCCAGGCAGGGATCGCGGGGAGCACCCATCTTGGGGACGGGGTGGTGATGGCAGGCCAGGCGGGCGCCGCCGGTCACATCCACCTCGGCGACCGGGCGCAGGTGGCGGCCAAGTCGGCCGCGCTGGCCACGGTCCCCGCGGGTACGACGGTGGCCGGCATCCCGGCCGTGGAGATGCGCAAGTGGCGGCGCCAGGCGGTCCTCGTCTCGCGCCTCGAGGAGATGAGCCGCCGGCTCCGGGCTCTCGAGAGACGGCTGCACCTCGAGCACGGGAGCGGCGCGCCGGAGGCGCCGGAGGACATTGGCGAGGAGGAATGAGTTGAGCGAGAGCGAGCCGACCCCCAAGTGGGACATCGAGTGGATCCAGTCGATCCTGCCGCACCGGTACCCGATCCTGCTGGTCGACCGGGTGTTGGAGATCGAGCCGAAGAAGCGGATCGTGGCGATCAAGAACGTGACCATCAACGAGCCGTTCTTCGCCGGCCACTTCCCGGGCCGCCCGGTCGTCCCCGGCGTGCTGCTGGTGGAGGGGATGGCGCAGGCCGGCGGCATCCTCCTCCTTCAGGACATCCCGGACCGGGAGAAGAAGCTCGTCTACTTCATGGGCATCGAGGAGGCGAAGTTCCGGCGCCCGGTCGTCCCCGGCGACCAGGTGCGCTACGAGGTCGAGGTGCTGCGCCTGCGCACGGCTTACTGCAAGCTGGCCGGCAAGATCATGGTGGACGGCAACCTGGCGGCCGAGGCGGTCATCACGTCGGCCATGGTGAACCGCTGAGGGCGGCGCGATGGCAATGACCACCGAGCTCATTCATCCCCAGGCCCTGGTCGATCCCGGCGCCGTGCTGGGCGAGGGGGTGCGGATCGGCCCCTTCGCCGTCGTGGGCCCCGGCGTGGTGCTGGGCGACGGCACCGAGGTCGGAGCCGGCGCCCAGGTCCAGGGGCCGGCGCGCATCGGCCGCGAGAACCGCATCTTCCCCTATGCCTGCATCGGCTTCGAGCCGCAGGACCTCAAGTTCCGCGGCGAAGAGGTGTCGGTGGAGATCGGCGACCGCAACCAGTTCCGGGAGTTCACCACCGTCCACCGCGGCACCTCCAAGGGGGGCGGCGTCACCCGGATCGGCAGCGACAACCTCTTCATGGCCTACACCCACGTGGCGCACGACTGCCAGGTGGGGAGCCGGACGATCTTCGCCAACAACGCGACGCTCGCCGGGCATGTCGAGGTGCACGACGACGCCAACATCAGCGCCTTCACCTCGGTGCACCAGTTCTGCCGCGTCGGCCGCCACGCCTACATCGGCGGCTACTCGGTGATCACCATGGACGCCCTGCCCTTCGTCAAGACGGTGGGCATCTCGCCGGCGTTCTACGGCCTCAACTCCATCGGCCTGAAGCGCAAGGGGTTCTCCCCGGAGGGGGTGAAGCGCCTCGACCGGGCGGTGCGCATCCTGGTGCGCTCGGGGCTCAACACCTCGCAGGCGCTGGAGCGGATGCGCGCCGAGCTGGCCGGCGACCCCGACGTCGATTACCTGATCGCGTTCGTCGAGGGCTCCAGCCGGGGCGTCCACAAGTCGATGCCGCGCGGCGGCCGGTCGGGAGGCGCCGAGGCGCCTCCGGAGGCCTCTTGAGCGCGCCCCTGCAGTCACTGCGGGTCGGCGTCGTCGGCGTGGGCGCCATGGGGCGCCACCACGTCCGCATCCTGTCGTCCCTTCCCGGCGCCGAGCTGGTGGGGATCCACGACCCCCGTATCGAGGCCGCCGAGGCGGTGGCCGCCGAGCACGGCGCCCGCGTCTTCACCTCTCTGGACGAGCTGGCCGGGGGGATCGACGCCGCGGTTCTGGCGGCGCCGACCGTCACCCACGCCGAGACCGGCTGCGCGCTGCTGGAGCGCGGGCTCCACCTGCTGGTGGAGAAGCCCATCGCCTCCAGCCTCGCCGAGGCCGACCGCCTGATCGCGGCGGCGGACGGCGAGCCGGGGAGGCGACGGGTGCTGGCCGTGGGGCACGTGGAGTTCTACAACCCGGCGGTGCAGTCGCTGCTCGGTCTGGGGGTGCCGCCGCGCTTCGTTGAGATCCAGCGCCTCGGCGTCTTCTCGCCGCGCAGCCTGGACGTCGACGTGGTGCTCGACCTGATGATCCACGACCTGCAGATCCTCCACGGCCTGGACCCGAGCCCGGTGCACGAGGTGCGCGCGACGGGAATCGCCGTGCTGTCGCCGCGGATCGACATCGCCAATGCCCGGGTGGAGCTCGCCTCGGGATGCGTGGCGAACCTGACCGCCTCGCGGGTGTCGGCCGAGCGGGTGCGCAAGCTGCGGGCTTTCCTGCCGAGCCGCTACTACTCCCTCGACTACCAGGCGCAGGAGATCAAGGGGTACCGCCTGGAGGAGGGGGAGGGGGCGCGCCGCATCGCCCCGGACGACCTGCCGGTGGAGAAGGGGGAGCCGCTGCGGCGGGAGCTGGAGGCCTTCGTCGCCGCCTGCCGGGGTGAATCCGCCCCCCTGGTGACCGGCGGTGCCGGCCGCCGCGCCCTGGAGACCGCCCTGGCGGTGGTGGAGGCGATCGGCTAGCCGCTGGCCGGGCTGTCCGCCCCGCCTCCCGCCTGCTAGACTGTGCGGCCGGGTCGCCCCGGCATCCCAATCAAGGAGAGGAGCTTTTTCATGAGTGATATCCGTATCGGTGTGATCGGCGGCAGCGGTCTGTACCAGATGGAGGGCCTCGTGGTCCGCGAGGAGCGCCGTCTGGAGACCCCGTTCGGCGATCCGTCGGACGTCTACGTCATCGGCGAGCTGGACGGCCGCCCGGTGGCCTTCCTGCCGCGCCACGGCCGCGGCCATCGTCTGCTGCCCACCGAGCTCAACTACCGGGCCAACATCTTCGGCTTCAAGCAGCTCGGCGTCGAGCAGCTCATCTCCGTCTCCGCCGTCGGCTCGCTCAAGATCGAGTACAAGCCGACCGACATCGTCGTCCCCGACCAGTTCTTCGACCGCACCCGCCACCGGGTGGACACCTTCTTCGGCGGCGGCCTGGTGGCCCACGTCTCCCTCGCCAAGCCGGTCTGCCCACGCCTCATCGGCCACGCGGCGGAGGCGGCCCGGGCGGCCGGCGCCACCGTCCACCAGGGCGGCACCTACGTGTGCATGGAGGGGCCGCAGTTCTCGACCCGCTCCGAGTCCGAGAGCTACCGCCGCGAGGGCTTCGACATCATCGGCATGACCAACCTGCAGGAGGCGCGGCTCGCCCGCGAGGCCGAGATCTGCTACGTCTCGCTCTCCATGGTCACCGACTACGACTGCTGGCACGAGACCGAGGAGGCCGTCTCCGGCGAGGCGGTGATGGAGGTCGTGCGCCAGAACGCCAAGATGTCCCAGGAGGTCGTGCGGCACATGCTCTCCCGGCTGGGGGATGGCCGAGAGCGCGGCTGTCTGTGCGAGAGCGCGCTGGCGATGTCGCTGATCACCGAGCGCGCGGCGATCCCGGCCGAGACGGTCCAGAAGCTGCAGCCGATCATCGGCAGGTACATCAAGGCTTAGATGACGCGCATCCTGGTCACCAACGACGACGGCATCTTCTCGCAGGGGATCCGCCTCCTCGCGTCCGCCCTCTCCGAGCTTGGGGAGGTGACCGTGGTGGCGCCGGACCGCGAGCAGAGCGCCATGGGGCACGCCCTGACCCTCTCCCGCCCGCTACGCATGCAGAAGGTGGAGGAGAAGTGGTATGCCGTGGACGGCACGCCCACGGATTGCGTGAACCTCGCGGTCCTCTCCCTGCTCCAGGAGAGCCCGCCGGACCTGGTGGTCTCCGGGATCAACTTCGGCCTCAACCTGGGCGACGACGTGACCTACTCCGGCACGGTGAGTGCGACGTTCGAGGGGACCCTGCTGGGGATCCCTTCGGTCGCGTTCAGCCAGGAGGTCGCGGAGGGCTTCTCGTTCGCCCCGGCGGCGCGCTTCGCCCGCGACCTCTGCGAGGTGCTGCTGGCGGCGGGGGAGCTCCCCCGGGACCTGCTGCTCAACGTCAACGTGCCGGCCGGGCCGGTCCAGGGGGTGAGCTTCACCCGTCTGGGGCGGCGGATCTACAAGCAGTCTGTCATCGAGAAGCTCGACCCGCGCGGCCGCAAGTACTACTGGATCGCCGGCACGCCGCAGTGGCAGAAGGCGGAGGGGACCGACTACGAGGCGATCTCCCAGAACCGCATCTCGGTGACGCCGCTCCACCTGGACCTCACCTACTACCCTGGCCTCGAGAGCTTCGGCTCCTTGTGGGACAAGCTCTCGGCCCTCACCTTCCATAAACCCGAATGAGCGACTTCGCGGTCCAGCGCGAGCGGATGGTCCGCGATCACATCGCCGCGCGCGGCATCAAGGACGAGCGCGTGCTGGCGGCGCTGCGCCGCATTCCGCGCCACCTCTTCGTGCGCGATCATCTGCGGAGCCGGGCCTACGGCGACCACGCGCTGCCGATCGGCGCGTCGCAGACCATCTCGCAGCCCTACGTGGTGGCGAAGATGAGTGAGATGCTGGAGGTGGGCAAGGAGCACTCGGTGCTGGAGATCGGCACCGGCTCCGGATACCAGACCGCCATCCTGGCCGTGCTGGCGCGGCGGGTCTACAGCCTGGAGCGGATCGCCGAGCTGGCCCACCAGGCGATCCCGCGTATGCGCGAGCTGGGGCTCGACAACGTTAAGGTCCAGGTGTTCGACGGCACCGTGGGGTGGAGCGAGTGGGCCCCCTATGACCGCATCCTGGTGACCGCGGCGGCGCCCAAGGTGCCGGAACCGCTGCTCGAGCAGCTCGCGCCGGGCGGCACGCTGCTGGTGCCCGAGGGGTCGATCAACGCCCAGCGGCTCGTCCTCTACAAGAAGTCGGCGCGCGGCGAGGTGCGTCGCAAGGAAGGCGAGGAGGTGGCCTTCGTGCCGCTCCTCGGCCGCCACGGCTGGAAGGCGGACAAGTAGTGCCGGCGGTGCGGATGCTGCTGAGCGGCCGGGTGCAGGGGGTCGGCTTCCGCTGGTTCACCCGCGCGGCCGCCCAGGAGCTGGGCCTCGCCGGGCTGGTGCGCAATCTGCCGGACGGCCGCGTCGAGGTGGAGGTGGCCGGCGGTCCGGAGGGGCTGGAGGCGTTCCGCCGCCGGCTGCGGGAGGGGCCGCCCGGGGCGCGGGTGGAGGCGCTGGAGGAGCAGGAGCTCGACACCGTCCCCGCTTGGGACGGATTCCGAATCGATCGCTAGCCGGTGGGCTGGCCGGAGGGAGCATGAACGATTTGAAGCAGTACATCCGCGAGGTCCCCGACTTCCCGAAGCCGGGGATCTTGTTCTACGACATCACCACCCTGCTGCAGAACCCGCTCGCCCTGCGCATGACGG
>DASPJI010000398.1:0-7502 GCA_035628695.1 Thermoanaerobaculia bacterium
ATCCGCTCCAGGTGGGCGGCGAAGGGGGGATCACCGGCGAGCTCGGCGCGGAGGGGTATGGGATTGACGAAGTAGCCCACCAGGCCAGCCAAGGCCGGATCGGGCCGTCCCACCGTGGGCGAGCCGACGGCGAAGTCCTCCTGCCCGGTCCAGCGCCCCAGGAGGGTCTGCCAGACGGCGAGCAGGGTGGCAAACAGAGTGGCGCCCGACTGCCGAGCCAGCGACCGTGCCCGCTCCGCCAGCTCCGGCGGAAGCACCAGAGCCCGAGCGCCGCCCCGGAAGCTCGGAACCGTCGGCCGGGGATGGTCCGTGGGCAGATCGAGATCCGGCGGCGGTCCGGCCAGCGTCTCGCGCCAGAAGCTCCACAGCTCCTCTTCTCTCGGACCCGCCAGCATCTCCCGCTGCCGCTGGACGAACCCGGAGTAGTCCCCCTCCAGAGACGGCAGGTCCGCGGGAGCCCCGCCGGTCTCCTCCCGGTAGAGCGCCCCCAGCTCCCGGCTCGCCACGGCCAGGGACCAGAAGTCGGCCACCAGGTGATGGACGGCGAAGAGGATCAGGCCGCCCGCCAGGAGCCGGACGCGCAGCAGCGGCCCGTTCTCCAGATCGAACGGCCGCCACGCCTCCTGCACCCAGCGCTCCTCGGACTCGGCCACCGCGAAGTCCACCGCCGCCGGGCCCACCCGCTGCACGGGAGCGCCGTCCTCCAGGGCCTGGAAGGTCGTCCGCAGGGCCGGATGCCGCTCGACGAGCCGCAGCAGGGCACGGTGCAACGCCTCGCCGTCCAGCTCTCCCGCGACCCGCGCCGCCACCGCGATGTTGTAGGCACCACCCGTAGGCGCCAGCCGCTCCAGGAACCAGAGCGCCTCCTGTCCGATGGAGAGGGGATACTCGCCCTCCTCTCCCCCTCTCCCGGCGGGGGTGTGGGAGGGAGATGGGAGAGGGGGCCGGGGGGTGAGGACTCGCTCGGCCACCTCCCCGGTCCCCCACCCGCCCAGCAGCTCGGCCAGCGGCAGCGTCCCGCCGAACGCCGCCTCCACCTCCCCCTTGAGCTCCACGGCCGAGAGCGAATCGAGGCCCAGCTCTGTCAGCGGCTGATCCGGCGCCGGACGGGTCCCGAGCCCGGCCAGATTCGCCACGCGATCTCCAAGCCAGGCGAGCACCGCCTCCCGCCGCTCCGCCTCCGGCAACGCCGCCAGCTCCTCCCGCGGCGGCGCCGGCCGCTTCGCCGGCACCTCGTCCCGGCGCCCACCGTGGCCAACAGCGCTCGTCCCCAGCGCCTCCAGAGTGCCGTCCAGATAACCCGCCCGGCAGGCGTGGCGCTGCACCTTGCCGCTGGAGGTCTTGGGCAGACCGCCCGGCTTCAGCAGCACCACCTCGTAGACTTGGACCTCATGCTCCTCGGCCACGGTCCGCCGCACCGCCGCGGCCAGCTCCTCCAGCTCCGCGCGCCAACGCCGCTCCACCTCGGCAGCGACGACCAGCCGCTCCTCGCCGTTCACCTCGACGGCGAACGCCGCCGCGCCGCCGGGCCGCAGCTCCGCGTGGCCCGCCTCGGCCGTCCGCTCCAGATCCTGGGGGTAGTGGTTGCGGCCGCGCAGGATAATCAGGTCCTTGAGACGGCCGGTGACGAACAGCTCCCCGTCTTTCAAGAACCCGAGGTCTCCGGTGCGCAGGAACGGCCCGTCCCCCAAATCGAGCCGGGCCTGGAAGTCGCGCTCCGTCACCTCGGGCCGTCCCCAATAGCCGGCAGCGACGCTGGGCCCGGCCACCCAGACCTCCCCCACTCGTCCCGGCGGCAGCTCGGCACCGCTCTCGGGATCGACGATGGCGATCCGCTGCCCGTCCCAGGCCCGGCCGCAGCTCACCAGCCGCCGCGCCGTCTCCTCCCCAGCGGGTACGGCCTCGTGTCGCTCCAGCGCGGCGGCGTCCACCGCCTCCACCCGGACCGGCTCGCCCAGCGTGGCGCCGGAGACGAACAGCGTCGCCTCGGCCAGGCCGTAGCAGGGGTAGAACGCCTCCCGCCGGAATCCCTGCGGCCCGAACGCCGCGGCGAAGCGCTCCAGGGCCTCCGCTCGCACTGGCTCGGCACCGTTGAAGGCCACTTGCCAGCTCGACAGGTCGAGCCCCTCGCGCTCCGCCGGCCCGATTTTCTGGGCGCACAGCTGGTAGGCGAAGTTGGGGCCCCCCGAGGTGGTCGCCCGGTAGCGGCCGATGGCCTCCAGCCACCGCCGGGGCCGCTGCAGGAAGGCCACCGGCGACATCAGCACGCACCGGCCGCCGCACCACAGGGGCTGCAGCACGTTCCCGATGAGCCCCATGTCGTGGTACAGCGGCAGCCACCCCACCACCACCGACTCCGCGTCCTGCCGGAAGGCGCGCTGGATCATCCCGGAGTTGTGCACCAGGTTGGCGTGGGTGATCGTCACCCCCTTGGGCAGGGAGGTGGAGCCCGACGTGTACTGAAGGAAGGCGGGGGACTCCGGGTCCGGCAGCGGGCCGTCCCAATCCGGAGCCACGGGCAGAGTATCCGTGGCCAACCGGGAGATCCTGGCCATCTCCGGGAGCCCACCCGCCAGCTCCGCGGTGGTCAGGGCGATCCGGGGCGTGGCATCCGCCAGGATCGAGCGGAGGCGCGGCTGATCACGCCGCGGCCGGGGGGGATACGCCGGCACCGCGATGATCCCGGCGGCCAGGCACCCGAGGAAGGCGGCGACGAACTCCAGACCCGGCGGATAGAGCAGCAGCGCCCGCTCCCCCCGGGGCACCTCGGCGGACAGCGCCGCGGCCACGGTTCGGACCCGGGCCTCCAGCTCCGCCCAGGTCAGCCGCTCCGCCTCCACCTCCCCGTCCGCCAGGAAGGCATAGGCAGGCCTGTCGGGCATCTCCGCGGCCCGGCGCCGGAGCACCTCGATCAACGTCGCGTCTTGCCGGTTCAGGGACTTCAAGGGCGGCACACCTCTAAGGTGCGCCCGACCGGGTTTCCGCGCCTCTACCAGATCACCCGCGTCATGTGCCCCAGCCCGAGCAGGGTCACGCCAGCACAGGTCGCGGCGAGCGCCAGCAGGTGGAAGCGCGGCCGGACGCCCATGAGCGCCGCCATCCCAAAGAGGTTCGCATAGAGGTTGGGCAGGAACATGAGCGGCGACGCACCGACCGTCGCCAGCCACCAGTCATTGAACGGGTTGGCGCAGTCGTCGTTGGGTACCAGCAGCACCAGCCCTAACATCACGAGCCCGGCGAGCGCCACCCCTCGGCGCTGCCGGGCATACAGCACACCCAGCCCTACCGCCGCGAGGAAGCTCACCCCCGTCACGACCAGATTGAAGTGGAGCACCGGGCTGATCCCCTCGTAAGCCGCCGCCGGCGCCAACCGGAAAGGATGGAACTGGTGGACGGACGAGGTGCAGACGAAGGAGAGGACCAGGAGAACCCAGACCGCCAGCGCCCACCGTCCCCCGGCGGGCCGGGCGAAGTCGCGGGCCCGCCAGAGCCCCAGGGCCGTTGATCCCGCGACGGTCACGAGGACGGTCACCCCCGCCGCGAACGTGGGGACGAACCAGTCCGGAAAGCTCCCTGCCCGGGGGACGAGATCCCAGACGGTCTTGAGGGACAGGACCGCGACGGCGAGAAAGAGGAGGGGGGCCATCGCCATGGAGCGACTCTACTCGCTGTAGATCTCGTCCGGACAGCCTGGACGCGATCCTGACGGCCCGGGAAGCTTCCCGAACGCCTTGGAATCCATCCCATTGAATTGGACGCGATCCGGAAGGGCCGGGAAGCTTCCCGAACGCCGTGGATCTCATCCGGACGGCCTGGACGCGATCCGAAAGGCTCGGGAGCTTCCCGGAGCGTCTGGATTCCATCCGCGGCGTCCGGGCGGGATCCGGAGCGCCCGGGAAGCTCAGGAGAGGTCCGGATCGAAGCCGCGGCATCCGGGCGAGGAACACGGCGTTCCGGATGCGCTCCATCGGCCCGGGAGAAGGCTACCGCGGCGCCGTGGCCCGCTCCAGCCAGCCCAGGTAGACCAGGGCCTCGTCGCGGCTCTCGCCGCACATCTCTTCCAGCGGCGTCAGCCTCTCGCACACCACGGGCCGGCGACGGTCGCCGAACAGCTTGCAGAGGTTGTCGCCGGTGAGCTGGACGCAACGGACGCCGGCCGGTTTGCCTTCCGGCATGCCGGGGATGGGCGACGAGATGGACAGCGCGATGCAGCAGGCGCCGCAGCCCACCCGGCACTCCACCTACCCGGCCCTCCGCGGGAAGAGGAGGACCCCGAGGACGAACAGCAGCACCACCGGGGTCTTTCTCATCTCATGTCTCCAGCGTCGTTGCAGCTCAGCGCGACGCCCCGGCCACATCCGCCGGGCGCCACAACCAGGGATGATACCGGTTCGTCAGCCAGAGCCGGAGCTGGTCGGTCTGGAAGGGGCTCCCCGGGATGCCGCTCTCGCCGCCCGGGATCACCTCCTCGGCCTCGGGGCCGCGGCGGGTCATCTCGCCGATGAAGCGCCGCGCCGGACCGCTGCCGAACATGAAGTCGTCATAGGAGCTCGCCCGCGGGTCGTGGTTGGACGCGTCCACCACCCCGAAGCCGCCGGACCGGGCGATCCCCGGTAGATGGGGGCCCAGGTGCGACAGGCCGCCGCCGGGCGGGATGTCGAACGGCCCGCCCAGCGGATGGTCGAGGACGAGCCGGTGGAGCCGGCCCCAGCGATAGTCGTTGAGGTCGAGAGACCGGTTGAACGCCGGGGCGAAGGAGTCGCCGGACAGGATATAGAGGGCGTGCAGCAGGCTCTCCAGGATGATGAAGTCGCGCGCGTCCGCCGGCGCCGAGAACCCCGGAGCGTTGAAGAACTGGAGACCCGAGGCGCCCACCCCCTTCGTGCGGCCGAAGCTCTCCAGCAGGTGACGCAGGTCCGCCAGCGCCACGTCGCCCGGCGGCACGAAGTCGCCGAGCCCGACGCGCGACAGGGTCCGGTCGATGGTCTTCTCCAGCACCTGGCCGCGCCAGACCGAGTAGAGGGTGGCGGCGACGCTGTTGGCGATCTCCTCGGCCGAAGGCTCGGGCAGGGCCGTGGGGTCATCCCCGGGGTCGTACCCCTCGCGGATGCCCGTGGGAGTGCTGAAATCCCAGTTGCGGAACCGCTCCACCGCCTGCTGGACCCGGATGTCCGACACCAGGTCCCGGAGCTGGCCGTCCGCGGCCGGGCGGGTGGCACGGTGGTAGGCGTTCAGGATGTGCGGCACCAGGACCTCGGCGTCCAGCATCTGGTGGTTGGCCTGCATGCGCTCGAAGTCCTCGACCGAGAAGCTGCCATCCCGGGCCAGCTCTGCCTCGAGGAGCCGCTCGATGCGGCCGATGCGGTAGCCGCGGTCGTAGGCGATCCCCAGATAGAAGAGGCCGCCGGCGCGCCGCCGCTGGTTCAGCGGGTCGTTGTCGTTGCTGGTGCCCACCGGGTCGTTGTTGGCGTTGGCGATCCAGCCGCGCTCGGGGTTGACCTCCTGCGGCATCTCCTCGAACGGCAGGATCTCGAAGGGGATCGCCTGCCCAGGCTGCCGGCCCCGGAGGGGCAGCCACTCGTGCCGCAGGGTGTGCGAGCCGTCGCGGATCAGGTAGGGGGGGATCCCGCCGTCGGGCCGCTCCAGGAGCTGGAGATCCTCGCGCAGCGGCATCTCGGCGCTGGTGAAGTAGGCGATGTTGCCGTCGACGTCGGCATAGCTCCAGTTCTGGGAGCCGACGTCGAAGAGCTGCAGGGCGGCCCGGAAGTCGTCCAGGTCCGCCGTGCGGTGCCACATCCGGAAGGTGTCCAGCTCCCGCGTCGCGCTCCAGCCGGTGTACTGGACCGAGATCGCCGTGGCGTTCGCCGGGTCGGAGAGGTCGACCGACACGATGGGCCCGTTGTTGCGCCGCGGGACCACCAGGGTGATCCCCCCTTCCAGCGGGCCGAGGCCGGCGTCGGCCAGGTCGTCCATCGTGCCGTTGCCGGTCCGGTTGACGGAGAAGGTCTGGGGGATGACCACCAGCGGCTCCCGGCGGCCGTCGAAGAGGGTGTGGGTCGGCAGGCCCAGGACCGGGTCGATCACCAGCCGCTCCTGGTAGACGTCGGTGACGTCCATGGGATTGGTGGTGGCGCCCCAGCAGACGCGGGTGTTGCACCCGAGGACGATGCCCGCGATGCCCGGGAAGGTGACGCCGAAGGCGTTCATGGCCGGCCCGGCGCCGCCGGAGACACGGAGCTGGGCCTCATAGAAGATGCTGGGGACGCTGAGCTGCAGATGGGGGTCGTTGGCCAGGATCGGATTCCCCGACTCGGTCACGCTGCCGCCCGCCACCCACCAATTGCTGCCGTTGCCGGCGGCGCGCCGCTCCAGGGCGTCGCGGAGCAGGGGGACCCGCCGCGCCTGGTCGCGGTAACGGCGGGCCAGGTCCAGCGTGCGTTCGGTGAGGTACTCCGGCACCGTGGCGCTCTTCGGACCCGAGGCCTCGGGGCGGATGCCGGCGATGGTGCTGACAGTGCGGCCGCGCAGCCAGCCGGGGATGGAGACGGCCGGGTCGAAGGGGGCGGCGCGGTAGGTGTCCTGGCTGAACAGGAGCGTGCCGTTGAAGCCGGCCGCCTGGCCCGCCTGCTGGAAGGCGCCCAGGGCGACCGTGAGGTCGATGTCCGACAGGTCGAAGGAGAGGCCGAAGGCGAGCCCCTTGGCGATCACCAGGCTGTCGACCGGCGTCCAGGGCTCGAGGCTGGAGCGGGTCAGCTCCAGGGCCGCGTACTCGGGCGGCATCGGGTTGGCGGTGTCATAGATGTAATCGTTGACCCCGCGGGCATAGGCGTTGAGCCAGACCCGCGTCTCGCGGGAGAGGACGGCGAGCGAGGCTTCGGCGGCGCGGCGCAGCCCCAGGGTGCGGAGCTGGACGTCGGTCTCGAGCCCCGGCGGCCCCACCAGCTCGGCGAGGGTGCCGCTGAACTGGCGGCGCAGCACGTCCATCTGGAAGAAGCGGTCCCGCGCGTGCGCCTGGCCCAGGGCATAGAGGGCGTCGCGGTCGTTCCTGGCAAAGATATGGGGGATGTCATGGGTGTCGCGGAACACCCGCACCGGCGCGATGAGCCCCGGCACCTCGTCCCCCTGCTCCTCCACCACGGCCGGAGGCGGATCGGCCCACCCCGCGAAGGGCAGGGCCGCAATGCTGAGGATGGACAGAGCGAGCACTGAGAGCGGGAATCTCCTCATGACATCTCCTTTCGGCAGAAACGGAAAGAACCAATCGGCGCTTCAGCTTAGCCGAAAGGAGATGCGCAGGGCCTACCCCTCCTTCGCCGATTCGAACAGCGCCGCAACGGCGCCGGCGGGGTCCTGGATGACACAGTAGCGACTATGGGGGCCCATGCTGGTGGGCTGGCGCAGGAGCTTGCCGCCCATCTCGACGCACTGCCGGACGCTGTGGTCGAGATCCTCCACGATGATGTAAACGATCCATTGCGGCGGCATGTCCGCGTTCACGCCCC
>DASPJI010000399.1:0-4637 GCA_035628695.1 Thermoanaerobaculia bacterium
CCAGGAGCGGCACGATCTTGGTCACCGCCAGGAAGACCGCGGTGCGCACGCCGGACCTCACCCCCACGATGTTGATGGCGGTCAGGGCGAGGAGCGGCAGGCAGATGGCGAGGAGCTCCCCCCATCCCCCGCGCGTCGCCGGCCAGAGGAACCCCAGGGCGCGCGCGAAGCCGACCGACAGCGAGGCGACCGACGACACGCGGGCGAGCCAGGTCATCCACCCCACCTCCAGGCCCACCAGGTCGCCGAAGGCGTGCCGCGCGTAGAGGTAGGCGCTGCCCGGGCGGTCGAAGTAGCTCGCCGCCTCCGCGAAGCAGAGCACTAGCAGGAGGACCGCCAGGCCGGCGAGCACCACCGCCCAGATGCTGGACGGCCCGAGGATCAGCGCCGCCTCCGCCGGCAGCAGGTAGACGCCGCTGCCGATGACGTCGTTCAGGGAGAGCCCGACGATCTGCCAGCGCGAGACGGCGCGGCGGAGGGTCGGGCGGGCGGCGTCGGTCACGTGAGCGGCAGGCTCGGACATGGATCCCTTTCTCTCTCAGGCGTCCTGTCAGGCTTCGAGGCGGGCGCCGGCGGTCTCGGGGAGCGTCCACACCCAGAGGCCGGCGAGGACGGCGAAGCCGGCGGCCAGGGCGAGCCCTCCGGCGAGCCCCCAGCGCCCGGCCACGGCGGCGATGACCAGGGGGGCGACGAACTGGATGCCGCGGGTGACGTTCATGATCACCGACATGGTGGCGCCCCTGACCCGGGTGGGGAAGATCTCCGAGAAGTAGGGCCCGTAGCAGGACCAGGTCCCGGTCCCCACCCCGGCGATGAACATGCACCCGAGGCCGACGAGCGGCCGGGAGGCGAAGGCGTCCCAGAACAGGGTGACCATGGCGAGGCCGGCGGCGGTCACCGCGCAGTACAGCGCGAAGGCCCGGCGGCGGCCGATGGCGTCGGACACCCAGCCGAAGGTCAAGTAGCCGAGGAGCGAGCCGGCGACGAACGTCAGCGTCCACCAGCCGGAGCCGAAGATCGACAGGCCGCGGCTCTGCAGGTAGCGCGGCAGCCAGACCACGGCGAACCAGTAAGCCGACATGTTGAAGGCGGTCAGCAGGAACGCGCGGACGAACAGCGACAGCAGGTCCGGCGCCACCATCTGCGCCAGGATCGGCCGCCGGGCATGGGCCACGTCGTCGGGATGCCCTTCCAGCAGCCGGCGCCGGTGCTCGAGCCAGAGGTCGGACTCGGGCAGCCGCGGCACGAAGGGGAGGATCAGCCCCGGTAGCGCCGACAACAGGAAAGTCGTCCGCCATCCCAGCTCGGGGGCGAGGAAGGAGCCGACGATGGTGGCGAGGCCGAGCCCGACCGGGGCACCGCTCTGGGCGATAGCGCCGTAGCGGCCGCGCAGCGCCGGCGGGAAGGTCTCCCCGAGCAGCGCCTGCCCGCCCCCCCAGGTGCCGCCGATCCCCAGGCCGGCGAGCGCCCGCGCCACGATCAGCCACCCCTCCCCCGTCGCGAGGCCGCACGCCGCGTTGCCGATGGAGAACGCCGCGATCGACGCCGCCAGCGACGCCCGGCGCCCCAGCCGGTCGCTCATCCACCCGAAGAAGAGCCCGCCGGCGCCGGTCATGCCGACGCCCACGGCGGTCAGCCGCGCCAGGCTCCCCTCCGACAGCCCGAGCTCGGCCTGGATCGGCGGCAGCAGGAACGACAGCAACATCAGCGAGTAGAAGCCGGTGCACCAGGCCCCCCACGCGAAGGCGAGGATCTTCCGGTGAGCACCGACCGGACGCTCATGCAGGGAGAGACGCGCGGGCTGCGGGGACGCGACCAAGGCCGACAATCCTACCAGGATCGGGGCGGACCTCGCCCGTCGCGAAAGCGATTCGACCCTGCTCAAAGTTGGTTCGACCCTGCTCAAAGTTGGCTCGACCCTGCTCAGAGTGGGTTCGATCCTGTTCAAAGCTGGCTCGACCCCAGGGTCGAGCCTCTCGACCCTGCTCGGAGCTGGTTTGACCCGGTTCGGAGTTGGTTCGACCCGCGGGTCGCGAGCCCTCCGGCGAGGGTCGAACCGCTCCGGAATGGCCCCTCACGCGGCCTGTGTTGAAAGGAGCGTCATGCGAACCCGTTCTCTGCTGTCCGTCCTCGCCCTCCTCCTCCCCCTGACCGCCGCCGCCCAGACCGGCGACGTCCGGCCGGAGCTCCTGCGGCTGATCAACCAGGAGCGGGCGAGGGTGGGGGCGCCGCCGATGCGCCTCTCCACTCCGCTGGGCCGGGCGGCCCAGGAGCACGCCGGGGAGATCGCCGGCAGCGGCACGTTCCGGCTGCCGGGCGGGTCCGACAAGGCGATGATGGCGCGGATCGAACGCGTCGGCTATGAGGCTGCCGAGTGGGCCGAGAACGTCACCCACACCACGGCCGGCCCGCAGGAGCTGATGCGCGACTGGAAGCGGGAGGCCCCCAACTCCTACCGGCAGCTCATGGACCCGGCGTTCGTGGACCTGGGGATCGGCGTCTCGCGGTTGAAGGGCATGCCGCTGTACACCCTCCTCTTCGCCGTCCCCCGGGGGGAGCAGTTCGCCCGCGCCACCGCCGGCCTGCGGGACGCCGAGCGGGTGCGCGCCGCCATCCTGCGGGAGGTCAACGAGGTGCGCCGGCGCGAGGGGCTCCGCCCCCTGGTGCTCGACCCGCTGCTCAACCAGGCGGCCCAGAAGCACGCCCAGGACATGCTGGCGCGCTCCTACTTCGCGCATGAGAGCCCGAGCGGCACGACGGTGCGCGAGCGCTCCAGGGCCCAGGGCTACGCCTGGCGGTCGATCGGCGAGAACATCGCCGAGGGGCAGACGACGGTGGACGAGGTGATGCAGACCTGGATGGACAGCCCGGGGCACCGGAAGAACATCCTGTCTCCCAAATTCACCGAGCTGGGCGTGGGGCTGGTGGTCGGCGGGCGGGCGGGGGCCTACCGTGTCCTGTGGGTCCAGAACTTCGGCAGCCCCCGCTGACCGCGGCGCGGGGGTGATCTCTCGATGACCTCAGTGGGGCATCGCCTGCCGGCGCCGGGCCTCGGCGAGCACCGCCCGGACCTCTTCCTGGTCCTCGGCCTCGGGCTCGCAGTCGAGATACCGCTCCAGCTCCTCGATCCCCTGGGAGGGATCGCCCCACTGCAGCGACAGGAACCCGTGGTCGCGCAGCACCTCGGGGTCCTCCGGGATCAGCAATTGGACCCGCTCGACCACCGACAGCGCGCGGCCGAACTCCCCCTGGTTGAGGTAGATGCCCCGCAGGTTGTTGAGCATCCGCACCAGGATCTGGCGCGGCCCCACCGGCCGCAGCAGCCGCGGCTCGAAGGTCAGCTTGCCGCCGCTCACCCGCTCCAGGATCTCCTCGCAGTCGCGGACGGTGAGCAGCCGCCCCCCCTCGTAGGGGTCGAGGATCAGGTTCGGATGCAGGCTGTGGCGCACCAGGAAGTGCCCCGGGAAGCCCACCCCGTCGAGAGGGATGCCGACCCGCCGGCCCACCTCCATGCAGATGATCCCGAGCGTCAGGGGGATCCCCAGGCGGCGGTCGAGCACCTGGTCGATGAAATTGTTGCGGGGGTCGTAGTAGTCCTGGTCGTTGCCCCGCAGCCCCAGCTCGCCGAAGAGGAAGGCGGTGAGCTGGTTGAGCCGGTCGAAGTCCCCCTCCACCCCTTCGAGGCGGAGCCAGAGCTCCCGGGACAGGAGATCGAGGCGCCGCAGCCAGGGGTCGGGATCGAGCCCCGGCTGCTCCTCGGCGGCGATCAGCAGCGACGCCTCGAAGATGTCGATGTCGCGGTCGGGAAATGCCGCGAGCGCCGCGAACCGCTCGCGCGCGGTGAAGCCAGCCTGTTTTTGCATCCTGGACGCATTATAGACGATGACGCATGCTTCCGCACCCCTTTTTCGGCGGCGGGTGCGCTATCGTTCGAGGTAGACCCATGATCCGCAGGAATCCGAGACTCGTCCTCCCGGCGCTCGCCGCCGCGATGGTCCTGGCGGCGGCGGCTCCCCAGAGCGCCAGGCCCCCGGCCCCGGCCGCGCCCCGGGCTGCGAAGCCGTCCCCCGCGCCCAGAGCGGCGGCGCCGGCGGCCCCGCGCGACCAGGTCCTCCTCCGCATCAACGAGGAGAGGACCCGGACCGGCGCGCCCCCCCTGGCCCCCTCCGAGGCGCTCGACCGGATGGCCCGGAAGCGGGCCGCGGCCATCGCCGCCAAGGGGGCCCTGCCCACCGAGGCGGAGAGCCTGGCGCTGTTCAACCGGCTGCAGCAGGAGCTCATCAAGGAGGGCTACCTCGCCCAGGGGTGGACCGAGAGCGTCACCATCACGGCGGGCGGCGCGGCCGACGTCATCTCCTACTGGAAGGAGGACCCGAGCTACCGCGAGGCCATGCGCCACGATTATCAGGACGTCGGTGTCGGCGTCGCCGAGTTCTCCGGCATCCCCCTCTACACCTTCCTCTTCGCCTGGCCCAAGAGCGAGCTCTACGCCCGGCAGACGGCGCCGCTCAAGGACCTGCAGGCGGTACGCGAATCCATGCTCGCCCTGGTCAACGCCCGCCGCAAGGCCGAGGGCCGGCCGCCGGTGAACCTCGACCCGCGCCTCAACGAGGCGGCGCAGAAGCACGCCGAGGACA
>DASPJI010000400.1:0-6012 GCA_035628695.1 Thermoanaerobaculia bacterium
CGCCACCAGCTCCTTGCCGGTGCCGCTCTCGCCGAGGATCAGCATGTTGCTCTTCGCCGGCGCGGCGAGCTGGATCAGCTCGTAGACCTGCTGCATCGGCTTGCTCTTGCCGACGATGTTGTCGAACGCGAAGCGCTGGCGGAGCTGCTCGCGCAGCGACCGGTTCTCCGCCCGCAGCGACCGCTGCTCCAGCCCCTTGCGGACGGTGAGCAGCACCTCTTCGTTCTTGAACGGCTTGGGGATGTAGTGGAACGCCCCCTCGCGCATCGCCTGGATGGCGCTCTCGATCGAGGAGAAGGCGGTGATGACCACCACCACCTGCTCGGGGTGCTTCCGGCGGATCTCGCGCAGCACGTCCATGCCGTGCATGCCCGGCAGCATGAGGTCGAGGAGCACCAGGTCCACCTCCTCGCGGGCGAGGACCTCCAGCCCCTCCTCGCCCGACATGGCCGAGAACGGGGTGTGCCCCTCTTTGCGCAGGAGAAAGGTCAGGACGTCCTGGAGGACCTCCTCGTCATCGATGATGAGGATGTTCATGCAGGTGCGTTCATGCCGGCTGGGGCAGCGAGCGGGCACCCGGCACCGCCCGGGGCAGCTCGAGGATGAAGCAGGCGCCCCGGCCCGGCTCGCTCTCGACGCGCAGATCGCCCCCGTGCCGCCGCGCGATCTCGTGGCTGATGGACAGGCCCAGCCCGGTGCCGCCGCGGTTCAGCTTGGTCGAGTAGAACGGCTGGAAGATCGTCTCCAGCTTCTCGGGCGGGATCCCCGGGCCGGTGTCGCGCACCCGCAGGCGGACCGTCGCAGCGTCCCCCTCGACCTCGAGGCCGAGGGTGCCGCCGCCGGTCTCGGTCATCGCGTCCAGCGCGTTGAGGACGAGGTTGGCGATGACCTGCTGCAGCTCGCCGTCGCAGCCGAGCACCAGGATCTCCTCCTGCGGCGGAGCCCATTCCAACCGGATTTGCCGCTTCTGCAGCCGGTCGGAGAGCAGGTCCAGGCACTCGCTCACCAGCGGCGCCACCGCGACGTGCTGCCGGTCCTTCTGGCGGTTACGGGCGAACTCCAGCAGGTTGTTGACGATCCGCGAGGCACGGAAGGTCTGCCGCTCCACTTTCTTGAGGATGGCGTGGTGGGGGTCGGTCTCCGGGATCTCGGCCAGCAGCATCTGCGCGTAGCTCGAGATGCCGGTGATCGGGGTGTTCACCTCGTGCGCCACGCCGGCGGCCAGCATGCCCAGGGCGGCCAGGCGGTCCTTCTCCCGCAGGGCGTTCTCCATCGCCACCCGCTCGGTGACGTCGTACACCATGAGGATCCGCAGCCCCCGCCCGCGCTCGAAGTCGGCGACGCTCACCTGGAGGAAGCGCTCGCGCCGTCCCCCGCCGATCGTGGCGTCACCGTCCATGTAGCTCACCTGGACCGGCATCTCGCCCGGAGCGGGCAGCGTCCCCAGCGGCAGCACGTCCTCCAGCCGCTCGCCGAGAAGGGATTCGCGAGTGGCGCGGCCGGCGAGGGCGGCGAAGGCCGCGTTCACCGATACCAGCCGGCCGTCGCGGTCGAGCACCGCGGTGCCGGCGGGAGAGGACTCGAAGATCCCTTCGGTGTAGCTCTGCAGCCGCTGCACCTCTTCCAGCTGCTGGTGCAGCTGCCCCATGAGCTGGGCGTTCTCGATCGCCAGCGACGCCTGGTCCAGCAGGTGCCGGATGAGGTCCAGGTCCTCGCTGTTGAGCGGCGTCTGGTCCTGGCGATAGCCGGCGAGGGCGAGGCCGACGCCGCGGCCGCGCACCGTCATTGGGAAAGCGTACCGGTAGCCGGCGACGAACAGCCGCTGCTCGGCCGACATCGGCTCGCACGGCAGCGCCACGCCCGAGAAGCGCCGGTAATCCTCCTGCCAGAGCTCCTCGCCCAGGGAGTCGCAGGCCAGCCCCCGCGGCAGCTCCGGGTCGTCGGCCGAGAACGGCACCAGCTCGCCCTTCTGGCAGAGGTAGAGGGCGGCGCGCTGCAGGCTCACCCCGTCCTGGATGTCCTGGACCAGGACCTGGCAGAGCTGGCTGAGGTTGCGCTGGTGGAGCAGCTCGCGGCCCATCGCCGACAGCGCCCGGCGCTTGCCGAACGTGCCGCGGTACTGGAGACGCTCCAGGGCGGAGCCGAGATGGCGGCGCGTCGGCACCAGGAGGCCGGCGATGGCGAGGCCGGCGACGAAGGAGAGGAGGTTCCGCGCCACCACCAGCTCCTGCGACACCCCGCGCGTGATCGCCAGGTTCACCAGCGAGAAGCCGATGATGCCCAGCAGCAGCGTCAGGGTCGAGGAGATCGTGTCGCGGACGATGATCTCGATGTCCCACAGCTTGTAGCGCAGGATGGCGTAGGCGAAGGTCAGCGGCACCAGCGCCAGCGGCAGCACCGCCAGCGGGGTCAGCACCTGCGGCATCGGCAGCCGCACCTCCAGCACCCGGGGCACCACGTAGAGGAGCAGGAACGGCAGGTAGCCGCCGCCGAGGCCGAAGGCCACCCACTGCAACTGGCGCTGCTGCTCCCAGCCATGGGAGCGGGCCATGCGGTAGACCAGGATGCCCAGCGCGGCCAGGGCGAACACCCCCAGGTGGAGGAGGTCGACGCGGTCGAGGGCCTCGAGCCGCGCCACGGTGGGCCGGCCGAAGATCCAGCGCCCGTTGGCCAGGGCGAGGTCCAGCTGCAGGGCGAGCAGCGCCGCAGCTGGCAGGTAGAGGAACGGCGCCAGCCGCCGGCTCAACCGTCCGGTCTCGAGCGGGGACGGGAACACCAGGAAGAGGTGCAACGTCAGCGCCGGCAGGAAGATGCGGGCGAGCTTGTCCCCCAGATCGAGGGCCACGAAGATCGGGTCGAGCGGCGGCACCCGCGTCAGCATGTAGACGGCGGCCGAGGCCAGGCACCAGAGGTAGAAGAGCATCCCCTGGGCTCCGCCCTGGCGGAGCAGCATGTACAGGCCGATCAGCAGGTAGCCGACGCCGACGAGCGCCAGGATCAGATAGGAGAAGTCGATCGCGAGGGGCGGCCGGTGGTACTCGATCACCTGGAGCTGGTCGGCCCGCAGCAGGGTCAGCTCGCTCTCACCCTGCTGGCTCAACCGCTCGGCCATCGCAGCGGGGTTCCCCACCTCGCCGCCGTTCACCATCATGATCAGGTCACCCTGGACCAGACCCGTGCCGGCGTCGGTCACAGCCCCGACCGCCAGACCGCCTCCGCCCTCCACGATCACCGGCTCGAAACCCAGCGGCTGGAAGGTCTGGACCTTGCGGTGCACGCTCACGCCGCACAGCGTTGCGACGAGCAACGCCAGGACCAGCGAAGAGGTCAGTCGGAGGGTGCGGGCGTGTGCCATGGAGAACGTACTCGGCCGTCTTTCGGCAAAAGCACTTTCCATGCCATACCAGCAAGTTTTTGAACCGCCTCTAAGTCCTTGTTTTTGAGTGTTTTTTGCCGCTGCCGTCCAAAAAACCGGTGGCGATTCAATTTTTTGAGTTCAATGGCTTGGGGCGGGTGTGCCACCTTGGCGGGGGCCCGGGGTCGTCCTGCCCGGCTCCTTCGGGTACGCCCACCATCCCACCCCTAAACAGGGGAGGTGGGAGGTGGGCCAGGATGGGGAGAGGGGAGTCCGGATCAGAACTTGACGGCGATGCCACCCATGAAACGCCGGTGCACGTCGTCGGCGTCCTGGGAGGAGGACTGCTCGGGGCCGCGGCTCAGCTCCATGTTGAGCTGCACCGCCCACTGGGCCGCCAGGTCGAGCAGGATGTTGAGATCCTGGCTCAGCATCAGGCGGAGGCGCTCGTGCTCCAGGGAAGCCTTGCGGAGCGGCGAGAAGCCGATGGGCTCCAGATCCTGCTGGAGCTGGTGGAAGGCCACGAACACGCCGGTGGAGGTGCTCTGGAAGTGGGTGTCGAGCGACGTCACCATGTAGCGCACCCGGTTCTCATAGGGCTGCTGGCCGGCGGAGACGAACGTGCCGCCGCCGCCGGAGGCGACGCTGGACTGCAGCGTGGTGAGCACCTGCGGGGAAAGCCGGCGGGTGACGGTGAACTGCAGCTCCGGGAGCTCGTCGCCGCGCACCAGGTAGAGGCTCTCCAGGCGGTCCATGAGCTGGTCGCTGAAATAGAGCCGGAGGGTCTCGCCCACCGTGCGGTGCAGGGCGCTCAGCGACACCTCGTTCTCGTCGCCCAGCTTGCGGGTGAGGCGGACCTGGTAGCAGGCCTCGCTGCCCTGCTCACAGAGGTCCCCCTCCTCGTAGAGGGCGGGGAGGAAGTCCGGATAGCGCACGGGGTCCTGATAGACCCGTCGGCTGGCCGACGCGGCCGCCTGCCAGTTCTGGCCGAGCTGGAACACGACGCCGCCCTGCGGGGTGAGCGACAGGCTGCCGTCCGACAGCGTGCTGTAGAGGCCGTACTCGACCAGGATCGCCGGCCGGACCTGCAGGCCGCCGCGGCTGAACAGGTCGACACTCGACTGCCCGGGCTCCTCGGCGCGGTGCCCCCGGGCGCCGAGCCCGAACTGGCGCTCGCGATAACGCAGGCCGGTCTGGAGCGTGCTGCGGTCGCCGAGAGACGTAGTGTAGGCGCCCTCGACCCGCCAGGTGGTGGAGGCCTCGGGGATGTCCACCGGGTCCAGCCAGCCGAGACGGTGGTAGTTGCTCTCGGTGGTGTACACCGCGGCGAAGTCGGAGCGGCCGTTCTGGCCCACGTCCTGGGTCCAGCTCACCTGGTAGTGCTCGAGGTCGACGGGCGCGCTCTCGTCGTTCGGGTTGACCAGCCGGTTGTTGAGGGAGGTGAGGTGGAGGCGGCTCGAGCCGCCGGCTTCGAGGCTCAGGGAGAGGGCCCGCGCCTGGCCGCCGGCGCCGGACGGCGCCAGATTGCCCGGGTTGAACTGCGTGAAGCGCCCGGAGATGTCCACCTGGACCGGGCCCACCTTGCCCGCGATCCCCAGCCGGCCGTCCGCCATCTGCCCGTCGCCCGCGGACCCGGCCTGAGCCACCCCGGTCATCGCCTCCATGTGGGTATGGAAGTTCGCGAGGCTGTCTCCGGCGGCCACCGGCTCGAAGCTCGTCAGGCGGAGATCCTGGTCCATCTGGATGCTGCGCAGCACGTCGGAGGGGACCTGGGCGCGCAGGGCCCAGAAGTCGTCCCGCGCCAGGCCGGACGCCTTGGAGGGGGACCGCGCGGCCAGCTCCAGCTCCAGGCGCTGGTAGGTCTGGGCCGAGGTGCGCGTCAGCTCCACCACGACCGGCAGGAACCCCGACTTGTGGGCGATGACCTTGTAGAGGCCGGCGGGGAGATCCGAGAACCGGAAGTTCCCCTGCGCGTCCGTCTTGACCTTGCGCAGGCTGAGATCGGCCAGCTCGTAGGCGTAGACGCCGGCCGAGGCGATCGGGGCGGTGCGGCCGTGGACCCTGCCTTCGACGCCGGGCTGGCCCTCGACGCCCGTCTGGCGCCCTTCGCCCCGCACGCTGCCGGAACCCAGCAGCGCGATGGCGAGAAGCAGCGGAACAGTCTTGCGGATGTTCTCCATCCCTCTTACCTCAACGAGCCACTTTACTCCCGCATCGTTGACCTGTCAATGGACAAGAATCAGTGCACCCCTGACCAGTTTTTGAGCACTTTCACTCAATTGTATAAGTCATCCCATCGGACCGCCCGAGATCATCGGCGACCACCAGGCGGTGCTCGCCGGGACTGGGATCGAGAAAGCGGCTCTCTCCCGGCGCGGTCGCCGCCACCAGCAGTCCGTCCTGATACCAGAACAGGCGCGAGGTCCCCGGACCGGCGCGGGCGATCAGCGGGATGCGCTGGTGCTCGGGCGGAGCGTCGCGCCGCAGCCGGTAGGGGGTAGAGGCGTCCGGCGAGACGATGCGCGGCGGCTCGCCCCCGGGGATACCGCGGCACCCAGGGGCCAGACGGGGGAGATCCTCCACCGGGTTGCCCTGGGCGCGCCACCAGGCGACCAGCTCCGCCGGGTAGACCGTCAACATGCGGAAGAGGTGGGGGC
>DASPJI010000401.1:0-7143 GCA_035628695.1 Thermoanaerobaculia bacterium
GGTGCCGACGGCGAGATCCTCCTCGTGGCTCCAGCGCCCGAGTAGGGCCTGGAACGCCGCCAGCAGGACAACGAATGGGCTGGTCCCTTCACGGACGGCCAGCGCCCGGATCGCGGCGCTCTCCTCCCGCGAGATGAATAGGGTCTGTCGCGCGCCGCGGTAGGTCTGGACCGGGGGGCGCGGCCGGTCGGTGGGCAGGCGCATCAAGGGGGGGAGGCCGTCGAGCTGCCGGCGCCAGTATTCGAGATGGCTCTCCAGCCGCCCGCCCTGGAGCTGCTCGCGCTGCCAGACGGCGAAGTCGGCATACTGCACCGGCAGCTCCGGCAACGGCGGTGCCTGTCCAGCGCTGAGCGCGGCATACAGGGCCGTCAGCTCACGGGAGAAGACGCTCATCGACCAGCCGTCCGAGATGATGTGGTGCATGGTGAAGTGCACCAGATGGTCGGAGGGCGAGATCCGCACTACGAGCAGGCGCAGCAGCGTCCCTCGGGCCAGGTCGAACGGCTGGCGCAGGTTCTCCTGGGCGAGTTGCCGGGCGACCGGATCGCGCAGGGGCTCCGGCAGGCCGTTCAGGTCGACGACGGGCACGGGGATCTCGAGTCGGGGCACGACGACCTGGACGGGCTCGCCGCCGCTTTCCGCCGCGAAATAGGTGCGCAGGGTCTCGTGCCGGCCGACGATCTCCTGTGCTGCGGCGATGATCCGCGGGATGGACAACGGCCCCCTGGCGAGGACCCCTCCCGGGATGTTGTACGCCGAGCTGCCGGGCTCGATCTGGTGGAGGATCCACTCGCGGAGCTGCGAGAAAGAGACTGGGAATCGGCCGGGCTCTCCCGGGGTCCGGGGCTGGCGTGGGATGCGATTGGACCCCGCCGGCGCCTGCACCCCGGAGATCACGGCGGCCAGCTCGGCCACGGTGGAATTTTCGAACAGCGCCCGTAGCTCGATCTCCGCCTGGAGCTCTTCCCGTACCGCCGCGAGCACACGATGGGCGAGCAGCGAGTGGCCGCCCAGGGCGAAGAAGTTGTCGTGGATGCCGACCCGCTCGACGCCGAGAAGGCGGGACCAGATGGCGGCGAGCTCCTGCTCCATCGCGTCGCGCGGCGCCACGTACTCGGCCTCCGAACGGAGCGCGATGTCCGGAGCGGGCAGGCGCCGCCGGTCGAGCTTGCCACTGGGCGAAAGCGGCATCTCTCCGAGGAAGACCCAGAGGGCGGGAACCATGGGCTCGGGCAGGCGGGCCAGGAGGTGCTCGCGCAGGTTGGCCGGCGTGAGATCCCCCACCTCAAGCCGCGGCACGACGTAGCCGGTCAGGCGGACCTCCCCCCCATCTGTGTGAGCCAGGACCGCGGCTTCGCGGATGCCGGGATGCAGCGTGAGCGCCGCTTCGACCTCGCCCAGCTCGATCCGGAAGCCCCGTACCTTGACCTGATGGTCCATCCGACCCAGGAAGTCGACCGGCCCGTCCGGCAGCCGGCGTGCCAGGTCACCGGTGCGGTAGAGACGCGCTCCAGGCTCACCGAAGGGGTCGGGGACGAAGCGTTCGGCGGTGAGGCCCGGCCGGTCATGGTAGCCACGTCCGACCTGGACACCACCGATATACAGCTCCCCCGGGGTACCCACCGGCACCGGCTGGAGGAATTCGTCGAGCAGGTGGATCCGGGTGTTGGCCACCGGCCGGCCGATGGGCACGATGGAGAGCTCGCCGCCGTTGCCCCCGATATCGCAGGGCTGGAACGTCACGTCGACCGCCGCCTCGGTGGGGCCGTAGAGGTTGTGCAGCTCCACGCTCCGGCCCAACCGCTCGAAAAAGCGCTGCCGCAGGTCGGGCGGCAGGGCCTCACCGCTCGCTATGACGCACCGTAGGGCGGCGCAGCGGCCGAGCCCCCGCTCCTCCAGAAAGAGCCGCATCATGGAGGGGACGAAGTGGAGCGTGGTGATCTCCCGCTCAAGGACGGTCTCCACCAGATAGGCGGCGTCCTGATGCCCTCCGGGGCGGGCCACCACCAGGCACGCACCGGTGAGCAGCGGCCAGAAGAGCTCCCAGACCGAGACATCAAAGCTGAACGGCGTCTTTTGGAGAATCCGGTCAGCGGGGGTGAGCCCGTACGTCCGCTGCATCCAGAGCAGCCGGTTGACGATCCCCGCATGGGAGTTCATCGCGCCCTTGGGCCTGCCGGTGGAGCCCGAAGTGAAGATGACGTAGGCGAGCTGGCCGGGGCCGGCACCGACAACCGGCACAGCCGGCGCGGCCGGCCCGACCGGAGGCTCCGGGTCCGGCGGCGGTACGTCGAGAGCGATCACCCTGAACGGACCGGCGGTGCCGCCCGCGGGGAGGGGCAGGGCGGCGAGCAGCCGCTCCTGGGTGAGCAGCACCGGCAGGCGGGCGTCCTCCAGCATCATCTCCAGGCGTTCCGCCGGGTAGGAGGGATCGATGGGCACGTAGGCCCCCCCGGCCTCGAGGATCCCCAGAAGGCCCACAAGCATCTCCAGAGACCGCTCGACCGCGATCCCCACCCGCGCTTCGGGGCCGACGCCCAGCCGCCGCAGGCGTCCCGCCAGCTCTCCCGCGCGCCGCGCCAGCTCGGCGTACGAGAGGCTCGCCTCCTCGAAAACTACGGCCACCGCGTCGGGCGTGCGCGCCGCCTGCGCCGCGATGGCATGGTGGAGCAGGAGGTCTCGCGGGAAGTCCACGCGGGTGTCGTTCCACTCCAGGAGGAGCTGGTGCCGCTCCGCCTCGGTGAGCAGACCGATGGTCTCGTACCGGCCATCGGGATCGGCGGCCATCGCCGCGAGCACGCGCTGGAACCAGCCGGACATTGCCCGCACCTGCTCGGTGTGCAGGGCCTCACCGTCGTACTCCATTGCCACCCCGACCTGCTGGCCGGAGGAGCGGGGTTGGAGCGCCACCTGGAGCGGGTAGTTGGTCCCTTCGAGGCGCTTCATCCCGAGCACCTGGACATCGCCGGTGCCCAGCAGGTCGTCGACGACATAGAAGTGGATGTAGTTGAACATCACCTCGAAGAGCGGACGGCCGCCCCGCGCCTGCTGGAGGAGAGCGAGGGGGTACCGGCGGTAGGGGAGCTGCTCCCACTCCGCCGTGAAGGCCTGGCGCGCGAGGTCCTTCCAGGTGCCCCCCTCCAGGCGCAGACGGAGGGGCAGGGTGTTCAGGAAGAGGCCGCGCAGGTGGTCGCCGCCGGGCACCTCAGGCCGGCCGTTGGTGACCAGGCCGGTGACTACGTCGGAACGGCCGCTCGCCAGGGCGAGAACCCGCAGGTGCGCGGCGAGCAGCACGCTCTTGAGCGGCACGGCGGCGATGCGGGCCAGCCGGTGAATCCCGGTCCCCACTTCGGGAGTGGTGACGGCATCGAGCGTGCGGGTCCTCCGTCCGCCGGCACGGTGCGGCACGGGCCAGCGGGGAATCTCGGTGATCTCTACCCCCGCGAGCGCCTGCTCCCAGAAGCGGCGCGCCTCCTCCGAGGCGACCGTCTCGCGCTCGATCCGCACGAAGTCGCGGTAGGTGACGGCCGGGGCGGGCTCCTCACGTGGCGGTGTGCCGGCGAGCAGGGCGAAATAGAGCTCGAAGAGCTCGGCCAGCGTCGAGTGGAGACTCCAGCCGTCGAAGATCGCGTGGTTCTCGGCGATGGTGAGCTGGAAAGTCGCGTCGCTTCGCCGGTGAACGGCGATGCGGAGCTGCGGCGCCTGGCGAAGGTCGTGGAGTTGGCGCTTCTCCGCCTCGATGAAGGTGTCGATCACGGCTTCCTGCGCGTCTCGCGAGAGATGGCGCAGGTCCTCCTCAGCGACCGGCAGCACCGCCTCCCGGTGCACGAGCTGCAGCGGCTCGCTGAAACCTTCGAGGTGAAACGAAGTGCGGAGCACCGCGTGGCGCGCGACGACCGTGTCAACGGCTCGCTGGAAGACCTCCGTCTCGAAACGCGCCTCCAGGAGCCAGCTGTCGATATTGTGGTAGGGCGCGTCCTCGCGTGAGAGGACCATGTGGAAAAGCATCCCTGCCTGAAGGGCGGCTAGCGGATAGGCGTCCTCCACATCCTCTGGCAGGAGGGCCCGGTCCGCCGCGGAAACCAGGCTGAACGGCTCACTCTTGAGGACGGCGGTGGCCCCCTCCGTGGCAGGAGCCAGCTCGGCTGCCAGCGCTTCGACGGTCTGATGCTGGAAAAGCTGCTGCAGGTTGAAGTCGAGCCCCCGCTCGCGCGCCAGTGAGATCACCTGGATGCTGCGGATCGAATCCCCGCCCAAGGCAAAGAAGTTGTCGCGCACGCCGACCCGGTCGACTCCCAGCACCTGGGCCCAGACCGCGGCCAGTAGCTCCTCGGTGGGGGTGGACGGCACCGCGAATTCCTCGTCGAGGTCGCGACGCGCCGGCCCGGGCGCCGGCAGGGCGCGGCGATCGAGCTTGCCATTGGCGGTGAGCGGCAGCTCGTCGAGGACCACCCAGACGGCGGGGACCATGTAGTCAGGAAGACGACGCCGCAGGTCTTCCCGGAGGGTGGCGGTCGAGAGAGCTTCGCCGGCGGGAACGACGTAGGCAACCAGGCGCGTCTCTCCGCCCCCCTCGCTTGGAAGGACGACCGCCTGCCGCACCTCGGGCCGCTCGGCGACGGCGGCCTCGATCTCCCCCAACTCGATTCGGAAACCGCGGATCTTCACCTGCTGGTCGATCCGCCCGAGGTATTCGAGGTCGCCGTCCGGCCGCCGCCGGGCCAGGTCGCCGCTGCGGTAAAGGCGCGCGCCAGGCTCGCCGCCGGAGGGATCGGGCACGAAACGCTGGGCGGTCAGCTCCGGGCGGCCGAGATAGCCGCGGGCCAGGCCGGCGCCGCCGACGCAGATCTCCCCCGGCACGCCCACCGGCGCCGGTGAACCCGCCAAGTCCAGAACGTGGAGGGACAGGTCCGGGATCGCTTGGCCGATCAGGCTCCTCCCTGCCGCCAGGTCGGCGCGGCGCATCGGCCTGTAGGTCACGTGCACGGTGGTCTCGGTGATGCCGTACATGTTGACCAGCACCGGACGCTCGTCGCCATGGCGGTTGAACCAGGGGGCAAGGCTCGGAATGTCCAGGGCCTCGCCGCCGAAGACGACCCAGCGCAGTGCCAGGCCCGCGGCCTCACCGCGGGCGCCTTCCGCTTGGACAAGCTGGCGGAAAGCCGAGGGGGTCTGGTTGAGCACCGTCACCCGCTCCCTGACCAGGAGGTCCAGGAAATGGTCCGGCGACCGGCTGACGAGGTAGGGGACGGCCACGAGCCGGCCGCCGTGGAGGAGGGCGCCCCAGATCTCCCATACCGAGAAGTCGAAGGCGTAGGAGTGGAACAGGGTCCAGACGTCGTCCGGACCAAAGCCGAACCAGGCATCGGTGGCCGCGAACAGGCGCAGGACGTTGGCGTGGGTCACCACGACACCCTTGGGGCGGCCGGTGGACCCCGAGGTGTAGATCACGTAGGCCGCCTGATCCGGCGCCGCGTCGGGGAGCTCCTCGCCAATCGCCATCTCCCCCTCCAGCGCCACGACCTGAAGGCCGTTCCCCAAGGCGGCGAGCCGCTCCTCAAAGCCGGGTCCGGCCACGAGCAGAGCGGCGCCGGAGTCCCGCGCCATGAAGGCCAGCCGCTCGTCGGGATGGGCCGGGTCGAGAGGGACGTAGGCGCCGCCGGCCTTGAGGATGCCCAGCACGCCGACCACCAGCGCCGGGCTCCGTTCGGCCAGCAGGCAGACCCGGGACTCCGGACCGACACCCAAGGCCCGCAGACGGCCGGCAAGACGGCCGGCGCGGGCGTCCAGCTCGGCGTAGGTGATCCGCTCGCCGTCTCCAGTGACCGCCTCGGCCTGCGGCGCCTGGGCCGCCTGTTCCTCGAAGCGGCGGTGGAGCGAGCCCGCGACAGGGAACCTGGCGGTGGCGGCACTCCACGCCGTCGCCTGCCGCCTCTCCTCGGCGGAGAGGAGGGGCAGCTCCGACAGGCGCCGGTCCGGATCGCGGGCGATCTCCTCCAGCAAAGTCCCGAAATGCCCGGCCAAACGCTCGACGGTAGTGCGGTCGAAGAGATCGGTGCTGTAGTCGATGGAGCCGGCGAGGCCGCCCGGCATCTCCGTCATGGAGAGCGTCAGGTCGAACTTGGAGGTGCCCGTGGGCGCCGGCAGCGGCGCCAGTGACAGCCCCCGGACCTCGACGGCCGGCGCCGGCGCGTTCTGCAGGGCGAAGGTGACCTGGAAGAGCGGCGTGTGGGAGACCTGCCGGGAGAGGCCGAGCTCGTCCACAAGCATCTCGAACGGGATGTCTTGATGGTCGTAGGCGCCGAGCGTCGCCTCCCGCACCCGGACGAGCAACTCGCGGAACGTGGGGTTTCCCGAGAGGTCCGCGCGTAGGGCCAGGGTATTGACGAAGAAGCCGATCAGCGCTTCGACCTCGTCCCGGTTGCGGTTGGCGATGGGAGAGCCCACGACCACGTCATCGCGTCCGCTGTACCGCTGGAGCACGATCGCGAAGGCGGCGAGGAGCACCATGAACAGGGTCGCGCCCTCGCGCCTCGCCAGGGCGTCGAGCCCGTCGCGCACCCCCGAGGGCAGGACGAAGGAGAGGGTCGAACCCGCCCAGCCCTGAACCGCCGGCCGCGGCCGGTCCGTCGGCAGGTCCAGCAGGTCGGGGGCGCCGGCCAATCGCTCGCGCCACCAGCCGAGCAGCTCATCCAGGGCCTCGCCCTGGAGGCGGCGGTGCTGCCAGGCGGCGAAATCAGCGTACTGGATGGGCAGATCGGGGAGAGGGGATGGCCGCCCGGCCGCGAAGGCTTCGTAGAGCGTCACGACCTCGCGCACCAGGATGCCCATGGACCAGCCGTCGGAGACGATGTGGTGCTGGAGGAGGACGAGCACATGCTCCTCGGCGCCGAGACGGAGGGCGGCGGCACGCAGCAGCGGCCCCGCGGCCAAGTCGAAGGGGCGGCGCGCCTCCTCGTCCACGAGCCGCCTGGCCTCGGCCTGTCGGGCCTCGCCGGGGAGCCGCTCCAGATCGATCACCGGCAGCGGGAAGGGACCGGCCGGCGCCAATGCCTGGACCGCTTGTCCCTCCTCCGTACGGATCGTCGAGCGCAGCACCTCGTGCCGGCGGACGACCTCCGCCAGGGCGCGGCCGAGGGCGTC
>DASPJI010000402.1:0-6015 GCA_035628695.1 Thermoanaerobaculia bacterium
GGTCGCCGAAGGTGTAGAGCTGCTCGACGTAGCCGAGCTCCAGGCCGGTCTGCTCATGCACCCAGCGGCGCAGGGCACGGTCGAGCGTCCGGTCGGTCTCCGGCTCCAGCGGACCGAAGGGGAGGGCATCCTCTTCCGGAGTTTCGGGGGTGGGGCCCGGCGTGCGCACGGTCAGAATGCGCGGCACCTCCTCGGTGACCGCCACGATGACCGCGTTGAGACCGAGGACCGCCTTGCCCATGGGAGTCGTCTCCATTCCCCTCATCTTCTCTCGTGAAGGGAGCGGAAGAAAGGGGGACAAGCGGCCCCCCAGGAACCGCTAGCCCTTGACTACACCCATGGGGCGGAGCTGCGCCACCTTGCGGGAGAGGCCGGCCTTATGGACCACGTCCACCACGTCCGCCACGTCCTTGTACGCCTCGGGCATCTCCTCGGCGACGGTGCCCATGCCGGCGGCCTTCACCAGCACCCCCTGCTCCTCCAGCTCCTTGAGGATGGAGCGGCCCTTGGCCACCCTCTTCGCCTCGTTGCGGCTCAGCTTGCGGCCGGCGCCGTGGCAGGTGGAGCCGAAGGTCTCGGCGTAGGCGCGGTCGCCGCCGGCCAGCACGTAGGAGTAGCGGCCCATGTCGCCCGGGATCATCACCGGCTGCCCCACCTCGCGGTAGGGCCGGGGCACCTGGGGGTGGCCCGCCGGATAGGCCCGCGTCGCCCCCTTGCGGTGGACGCAGGCGCGGACCTTCTTGCCGTCCATCTCGAACGTCTCGAACTTGGCGATGTTGTGGCAGACGTCGTAGACGGTCTCCATGCCCAACTGGTGCGGGGCCACCTCCAGCACCTTGGCGAAGGTCTGCCGGGCACTGTGGCACATCACCTGGCGGTTGGCGAAGGCGAAGTTGGCGGCGGCGGCCATGGCCGCGAAGTAGCGCTTCGCCTCGGGGGAATGGATCGGCGCGCAGCAGAGCTGGCGGTCGGGCAGCTCGATGCCGTAGCGCGCCGCGGCCTCCAGCATCACCTTGAGGTGGTCGGTGCAGACCTGATGCCCCATGCCGCGGGAACCGCTGTGGATCATCACCGTGACCTGCCCCTCGGTGAGGCCGAACGCCCGGGCCGCCTCCTCATCGTAGATCTCGGCGACGTACTGGATCTCGGCGAAGTGGTTGCCGGAGCCCAGGGAGCCGAGTTGCGGGCCGCCCCGCTCGTAGGCGCGGTCGCTCACCTGCGACGGGTCCGCCCCGTGGATCGTCCCCCCCTCCTCGATGACCTCGAGGTCGCGGGAGGTGCCGAGCCCCTTCTCGACGGCCCAGCTGGCGCCGCGCTCCAGGACCTGCTGGAGATCCTTCTTGCCCAGGCGCAGGTCGTGGCGCGTCGCCCCCATGCCGGTGGGCACGTCGCGGAACAGCTGGTTCACCAGCTCCTTGAGGCGCGGCCGGATCTCGTCGCGATGGAGGGACGAGCGCAGCAGCCGGACGCCGCAGTTGATGTCGTAGCCGACGCCCCCCGGGGAGACCACCCCCTCGTCGGCGTCCGTCGCCGCCACGCCACCGATGGGGAAGCCATACCCCCAATGGATGTCCGGCATGGCCATGGAGGCCTTGAGGATTCCGGGCAGATGCGCGACGTTCGCCACCTGCTGGAGGCTCTCGTCCTTCTGGATGTCCTCCATCATCTCCGCGCTGGCGAAGACCAGCCCGTCCACCCGCATCTTGCCGTGCCGCGGAATCCGCCAGCGTGTCTCGTCGACCTGTTCGATCGGAACCATGTTCTCGCCTCCTCCCGCTCCCCCGCCGCCTGCACGACCCGTACCGTGGGGACCGGAGCCAGGGCGAATACTACATGCTGATCCGAGGAGGAGGATCGCCTCGGCTCCCGAAAAAGCTATATAGACATTTGGCTCTGCATCGCCTAAGGTACAGAACCAGACGCGCATCACGCCGTCTTCATTCTTTGGAGGAGAGCATGCTGATCAGGACATGCAGGATTGCTCTACTGACGTTGTGTCTGGGACTCACGGTGCAAGTACTTGGAGCGGCCAACGACGACCTGCGCCAGGGTCCCGCGGCACGTAACGCCAAGAGCACTTCTGTCGCTGGACACTTCCAGTTCCAACCCAACGATATGGAAAAGGTCTACGAAGAGTCTCTCGACGACTCTTTCGATGACTCGTTCGGCGGCAAGATCAATTGCCGTTGGACCTGCGCCAATGGCAACACCGGTTCAGCTACGACCGACACTGTTCAGCAGTGTTACGCTGCCTGTGAGGGTGCCTGCGGTGGGCGTTGCGGCCCGGCGTGAAATCTGAGGTAAAAATGTAGTCTTCTCGCTGGTGGAGGGCCCCTTGGGCTCTCCACCAGTCAGATGTCGAACACTACCCGCGCCCGCCAGCCGTCCCCCTCCTCCACCACCTCCAGCCCGTGATAGGTCACCGCCTTGACCAGGACCTTGCCCTGGTGACGCTCGGGGTCCTCCGCCTCGCCCCGGGCGTCGGCGGTGAGCAGGAAGGCGCCGTCTTCCTCGGTCACCCGGACGTCGGCGCGCCGGAAGAGGAGCCCCTCGGTCTCGAAGGAGTAGAGCAGCTCGGTCAGCCAGTCCACCAGCAGCAGGTCGAGCAGGGACGACCGCAGCTCGAACCGGCGCGTCACCCGCTCCTCCACCGTCTCGCGCTCGGTGAGCGTGTCGGTGAAGGCGGCGAGGGCTTCGGCGAAGAGCTCGTCGCGGGTTGGCGCCTCCACGTCGAAGGCGACGTCGGCGGTGTGGTTCAGGAACCGGTAGCCCATACCCTGGGGACAGCCGCCGGGGAGGGAGAGGAGACCAAGTCGCGCTCGAAGATCCGCGCGAAGTGGCCGGCGAAGACCTCGGCGATCTCGGGGAGCGCCGGAGCCCTGCCCGCCAGCCTCTCGATGGAGGTCATCTCCACCTGGTGCAGGCCGCAGGGGACGATGCCGGCGAAGTACGAGAGGTCCGTGGAGACGTTGAGGGCAAAGCCGTGGGTGGTCACCCAGCGGGAGAGGTGGACGCCGATGGAGGCGATCTTCCTCTCCCCGGCCCAGACGCCCACGAAGGCCTGCCCGTCGCGAGGCTCCGCGGCGACGCCATGGTCGGCGAGCGTCCGGATCAGCGACTCCTGGAGGTCGCGGACGTAGCGGCGGATGTCCCGCCGGTCGGGGCTCAGGTTGATGATGGGATAGCCGACGAGCTGGCCCGGCCCGTGGTAGGTGACCTGGCCGCCGCGGTCGCACTCCGCCACCTCGACGCCGCGGGCCCGCAGCCACTCCTCGCCCGCCAGCACGTCGCCCTGGTCGGCGTTGCGTCCCAGGGTGTAGACGTGCGGGTGCTCGAGCAGGAGCAGGTGATCCGGCCCGCCCCGCTTGACCTCCTCGCGGGTCGAGTGCTGGAGCTCCACCGCCTCGGCGTACGGGACGCGGCCGAGGAAGCTCCAGTGCAGGGGGCGGGAGGGGGTGGCAGCCGTCATGCCGGCGATTCTAGCCGGATTCGGGGAGCGGCGGGGCGGCGGCCGGAGCACCGCCCCGCACTTGAGGGACTACTCCGTCGTGGCGGAGCACTGAGCCGGCTCGGGCTCGGTGGAGATCCCCAGATCCGCGAGGGATGCCTGGGTCTCCGGCTCCGGCTGCGCGGCCAACGGATCAGGGCAGACGGGAAAGTAGTACTTGCACGCGCAGGTGCCGATGTTCCTGCAGGCGATGCCGGTCAAGTAGCCGGCGTCCTGGCACCGCTCACAGAAGGGCTCGACCTCCACGCACTCCTGATAGCAGGCGGACGCGGGGACCGTCATGGTGAGGCCGGCGCAGACCGCCAGCGCAGCAATCAGCAACGACCTGGCAGAGATCTTCATAGGCTCTCCTCTCTCGCGGGATGCGACCTGTCGCACCTACTCAAGAAGGTGCGGCGCGGCGGAGAGAAGGGACAGGGGGGCAGCCCCCCGGAGGCGCGCTCCGGGGGGCCACCGCCTAGACGCAGTAGGGATACGGGGGATTGCCGCAGGGGCAGTAGGCGCACTGGCCCGGGAGACAGCCGATACTCGACCAGTAGCCGTTGGCGCACTGCCGGGCGCACGAAGAGGAACAGGAGGTTCCTCCCCCCGTGCCCGGGTCTTTCGTCCACGCGCTCAGCGGCAGACTCGACAGAACGAGAACGAGCCCCAACAGAAGCAGCTTGACCTTTACCTTGATGCTCAATGCCTTCTCCTTTCGACGAAGAGGACCCTGGCCCATCGCGGACCTCCGGTACGTGGGCGCACCTGGAAAGCTCCTCGATGACAGAGGCGCGACTTCAGGGTGTTTTCCGTCAGGCAGCTGCCGGCTGCCGGCACAGACACGACGGGCCCGGATCGCTCCGGGCCCGTCGGGGGAACAGCGGTGTGAGGCTACTCGCGGAACAGGTCGGAGGTCTGCACGCCAAAACCGGGCAGCAGCTCTTCGTCGGTCAGAATTCCCCCGATCTCGAAGTACCGGATCTCGGTCGAGGAGCCATAGGAGGAGACCCGGCGACGTGTGGGATCGACAACCCATACTCGATTCACACCGGCTGCGAAATAGTCGGCGATCTTCTCTACCACTTCGCTCCAGCGATCGGTGGGTGAAAGGATCTCGATCACCAGCTCGGGGGCGACGTCGAGAAAGCCCGAGGTGCCGCGGCGGGCATAGCGCTCACGCGAGATGAACAGGAGGTCGGCGCCGCGGACGGTGTCTGGATCCCGGCGGATCCAGATCCCCACCTCGCCTGACATCGCCAAGCCCCTCCCGCTCTCGTCTGCGTAGGTGAGCAGCTTAGAGCCGAGTCTGAGCTCCACCTTGCCATGGATAGCCCCTGCCGGGCTCAAAGGCACGACCCTCCCGTTCACGAGCTCGCAGGGATTGAGGTCAGGACGCCGGAAAAGCTCCTCGCCGGTCATCAACCTCTCTTCGGATCTCTGGAGCAGAGTCACGTTCTACCTCCTCTCCTATTCTATCAAACATCAGTCGCGCCAAGACACGACGGGCCCGGATCGCTCCGGGCCCGTCGGGGAACAGCGGTGTGAAGCAGGAGAGGCCTAGACGTAGGCTTCCAGCTCGGTCCAGGTGTCCTGCTCGAGCACCTTCTTGACGTCGATCATGAAGCGGTCGGCGTCGGCGCCGTCCACCAGCCGGTGGTCGTAGGAGATGCCGAAGTAGGACATGGTCTTGATGACGATGGCGTCGTTGCCGTCGGCGTCCTCCACCACGATCGGCCGCTTCTCGATGGCGCCGATGCCCAGGATCGCCACCTGCGGCTGGTTGATCACCGGCGTGCCGAAGAGGCTGCCGAAGACGCCGGGGTTGGTGATGGTGAAGGTGCCGCCCTGGGCCTCGTCGGGCTTGAGCTTCTTGCCGCGCGCCCGGTCGGCCAGGTCGTTGGCGGTCTTCGCCAAACCCACCAGGCTCAACTGGTCGGCGTTCTTGATGACCGGCACGATCAGGCCACGGCCCGGCAGGTCCACCGCCATGCCGATGTTGATGTCCTTCTTGTAGACGATGTTGGTGCCGTCGATGGCGGCGTTGACCGTCTTGTGGGCCTTGAGCGCGGTGGCCACGGCCTTGAAGATGAAGGGCATGTAGGTGAGCTTGGTGCCCTCCTTCTTCTGGAAGCCGTCCTTGGCGCGGAGCCGGGCACGGTGCACCTTCGACATGTCGATGTGGAAGACCGTCGTGACGTGGGCCGACGTGGCCTTGGAATAGACCATGTGGGCGGCCGTGATCTGCCGCATCTTGGACATCGGCTCGATCTCGACGTTCTCCCCCGGGCCGTAGGCGGGCACGTGGAAGCCGGCGGGCTGCGGACGCTGTCCGGCCGGAGCCGCCGCCGCGGCAGCCGGGGCTGGCGCGGGGGCCGGAGCGGGAGCGGGCGCCGCGGCCTGAGGAGCGGGAGCCGCCGCCGGAGCCGCCTGGGGAGCGCCCTTGCGCTGCTCCAGGTAACGCTCGATGTCCTCCTTGGTGACCCGGCCCTGGGCGCCGGTGCCCTGCACCTCCTCGAGGTTCACCC
>DASPJI010000403.1:0-3132 GCA_035628695.1 Thermoanaerobaculia bacterium
CGCCCGACGGGCGCCGGATCGCCTTCGTCGCCTCCCCCGGCGGGGAGCCGGTGCGCTCCTACAACCAGCCCGACCTCTTCGTCGTCGACACCGCCGCCGGGAGCGCGCCGCGCAACCTCACCGCGGACTACGACTTCGACATCAACGCCCGCCTGACCGGCGACCAGGAGCCGCCGCGCGGCGAGCGCCCCGACCAGCCGCTGTGGAGCGCCGACGGCCGCTCCCTCCTGGTGCGCGCCGCCGAGCGCGGCCGGGCCGGCCTGGTGCGGGTCGACGCCGCCTCGGGGCGGGTCGAGCCCTTCCTCCCGGGCGACCACGAGGTCGCCTCCTACACCGCCTCGCGCGACGGCTCGCGCCTTGCCCTGGTGATCTCGACGCCGCTGGTGCTCAACGACCTCCACCTGCTGGAGACGGCCACCGGGCGGATGCGCCCTCTGGAGCGGCCCAATGAAGCCCTGTTCTCGGAGCTCGCCCTCTCCGCTCCCGAGGAAATCACCTACACCAGCTTCGACGGCCGGCAGATCCAGGCCTGGCTGCTGAAGCCGCCGGGCTTCGACCCGGCGAAGAAGTACCCGGTCATCCTCGAGATCCACGGCGGCCCGCACGCCGCCTACGGCCACGTCTTCGATCACGAATTCCACTGGCTGGCGGCCCGAGGCTACCTCGTCCTCTTTCCCAATCCCCGGGGGAGCTCGTCCTACGGCCAGGAGTTCGGCAACGTCATCCAGTTCGATTTCCCCGGCAACGACTCCAAGGATCTGGTGGCCGGCGTCGACGAGCTGATCCGCCGCGGTATGGTGGACCCGCAACGCCAGGGGGTGACCGGCGGCAGCGGCGGCGGCGTGCTCACCAACTGGATCATCACCCAGACCGACCGCTTCGCCGCCGCGGTCTCGCAACGCTCCATCGCCGACTGGACGGCGTTCTGGTACGGCGCCGACTTCACCCTCTTCGAGCCCTTCTGGTTCCGCGGCGCCCCCTGGGAGGAGCCGGAGGACTTCGCCGCCCGCTCGCCGATCACCCATGTGAAGAACGTGAAGACCCCGCTGATGCTGATGGAGGGGGAGGCCGACTGGCGCACTCCGTCCTGGGCGGGCGGCGAGCTGATGTTCCGCGCCCTGCGCTATCTCGGCAAGCCCACCGTCATGATCCGCTTCCCCGGCGAGGACCACGACCTGTCGCGTACCGGCGGCCCCTGGCACCGCGTCGAGCGCCTCCAGCACATGGTCGCCTGGTTCGACAAGTACCTCCTAGGCAGGGGGGGCGAGCAGTACGACCTGAACTGAGGGGGCTCTGGTACAATGGCGGCGTAACCGAGAGGAGAAGCGCCATGACGGAACCCGGCCCCGAAGGCAACCCGAACGCGATGTCGCAGAAGGTGGGCGACGAGGCCCTGCGCGCCAAGACCGGCAGGATCTGGGAGGAGTGGTTCGCCGTCCTCGACGACGTGGGCGCCGTGGAGAAGGGGCACACGGAGATCGCCCGCTACCTCCATGAGGAGATGGGGGTCGACGGCTGGTGGGCCCAGATGGTGACCACCGGCTACGAGCAGGCGCGCGGCAAGCGGGTGAAGCACCAGAAGGCGGACGGCTACGAGGTCAGCGCCAGCAAGACGCTGCCCGTCCCCCTCGACACCCTGTTCCAGGCCTGGCAGGACGACACCGTGCGCGGCCGCTGGCTGCCCGAGCCCGGCGTCGTGGTCCGCAAGGCGAACCCCGGCAAGACCATGCGCCTCGGCTGGCCCGACAAGACCCTGGTCGCCGTCTACTTCTCCGCCAAGGGCGAGGACAAGAGCGCGGTGCAGGTCCAGCACGGCAAGCTCCCCGACTCCGGCGCCGCCGCCCGCATGAAGTCCTGGTGGGGCGAGACGCTGGAGCGCCTGCGGGCGGAGCTGCAGGCCTGAGGTCTAGGGCCGGCTCAGATACTCGACAGCCCGCTTGATGCCGCCGAGCGTCAGATCCTCCATGCGGAAGACCTCGCCGATCTTCTGGATGGTGGCGCGACCGTAGGTGTCGGGCCAGCTCTCCTTGGGGATCGGATTCAGCCAGACGGAGTGGCGGAAGCGGTCGCGCAGGCGCTGCAGCCAGACGAGGCTCGGCTCCTCGTCGTCGATCCCCCAACCGATGGAGCCCCGGCGATAGATCAGCTCCGCCGGCGCCATCGAGGCGTCGCCGACCAGGAGCAGCCGCGTCCCGGACGGGCGCCGCAGCAGCTCCGCGGTCTGGATCACCGAGCTGTGCCGGGAGTCCCGGAAGACCGAGCCGTAGATGGTGTTGTGGAAGAAACAGGTGGTGAGCCGCTTGAAGCGGTCCCGCGCCTTGGCGAACAGGAGCTGGGTGAGCGGCACGTGGGCGAGCATCGACGAGCCGCCGTTGTCGATCAGCAGCAGCACCTCGATGCGGTCCAGCAGGTCGCGCCGGAAGGCGAGCTCGATCTCGCCGCCGTTCCGGGCGCTCTGGTCGATGGTCGCCGGCAGGTCGAGCTGGTCCCGCGGTCCCGAGGGGACCATGGTCTTGAGCGAGGCCAGCGCCTGCCCCAGGTTGGCACCCTGGAGGGTGGTGGTGTCCGAGTACTCGACATAGCGCCGCTCGCCGATCACCTTGAGCGCCGAGCGGCCCATGGACGCGCCGTGGACACGCACGCCGCCCGAGGAGTTGCCGGAGTGGCCGAACGGCGAGCTCCCCCCGGTCCCCACCCAGCGGCTGCCGCCCTGGTGCTTCTCCATCTGCTGGCGCACCGTGTCCCAGAAGCGCTTCATCAGCTCCTCGGGCTCCATCGTCCACAGCGCGTGCGGCGGCAGCTCGCCCTTCCGGATCATCTCCTGCAGCCACTCCCGGAACTGCGGCGTGTAGAGCAGCTCCGGGTCCCCCTCCGCCACCCGCGGCAGGTCGATGCCATGGAAATGGAAGGCAAAGGCTCGCTCGTAAGGGTCCATGTGCTCCACCCGGCGGACGAAGCAGAGGCGGGCGAAGACGAACAGCGACTCGAGGTCGGGGGCCAACCCCTTCTCGAGCCCCTTGTAGAAGTCGAGGGTGTCGGTGAGGCTCACCGGCACCCCGTACTCCCGCAGGCGATAGATGAAATCGGTGAAGAACGGCACCGCCGGGCCTCCCCGTCAGTTCACCCGCGCGC
>DASPJI010000404.1:0-8426 GCA_035628695.1 Thermoanaerobaculia bacterium
AGGCCCCCCCGGGGTTGCCCATCAGGTTCCAGCCCGTGGGCAGGACACTGCGGATCTCCGTCTCGGTGTAGCCGATCGCTTCGTTCGTGGTCTTCATGACGGGGGCATTCTGCAACAACTGGCGCCCCGCAGGGAAGCCGCCCTTCCTTGACCCCCCGCAGGGCGGTTGCTACGATCCGGCGGGCGGTCCCGCAGGTCCCGCCCCCATCCAGAGAGAAAGCCCAGAGGCCAGAGGAGAAACATGCGCATCGAGCTCAGCGACGAGCACAGGGAGGTCCGCGACCAGGTCCGGCGCTTCGCCGAGGAGGTGGTCAAACCGCGGGCCAAGGAGATCGACGAGAGCGGGGAGTTCCCGCGCTCGTTCTTCGACCAGGCGGGCGAGCTCGGCCTCGCCGGGGTGGCCGTCCCCGAGGAGTACGGCGGCGCCGGCATGGACAACATCGCCTATTGCCTGGTCATTGAGGAGATCAGCCGGGTCTGCGCCACCTCGGGCGTCATCCTGTCGGTGAACAACTCGCTCGTCTGCGATCCGATCATGAAGTTCGGCAACGACGAGCAGAAGCGGGAATTCCTGACCCCGCTCGCCGCCGGCCAGAAGCTCGGCTGCTTCGCCTTGACCGAACCGGGCGCCGGCAGCGACGCCGCCAGCCTCCGCGCCACCGCCCGCCGCGACGGCGACGACTACGTGCTCAACGGCAACAAGGTGTTCATCACCAACGGCACCCACGCCGACGTCGCCATCGTCTTCGCCACCGTCGACCCGGCGAAGAAGCACAAGGGGATCACCGCCTTCCTGGTGTCCACCGACACCCCGGGCTACCACCACGGCACCCACGAGTTCAAGCTCGGGGTCAACGCCTCGGGCACCACCGAGCTGGCCTTCAACGACATGCGGGTGCCGGCGAAGAACCGCCTCGGCGAGGAGGGGGACGGCTTCAAGATCGCCATGTCCACCCTGGACGGCGGTCGCATCGGCATCTCCGCCCAGGCCGTCGGCATCGCCCAGGGTGCCTTCGAGGAGGCCACGGCCTACTCGCAGCAGCGCGAGCAGTTCGGCCAGGCGATCTCCAACTTCCAGGCCATCCAGTTCTACCTGGCGGACATGGCGACGGAGATCGACGCCGCCCGCCTCCTCACCTGGAAGGCGGCCTGGACCAAGGACAACGGCAAGCGCTACACCCTCGAGGCGGCGCAGGCCAAGCTGTTCTCCGCCGAGATGGCGCAGCGGGTGACCAACAAGGCGCTCCAGATCCACGGCGGCTACGGCTATACCAAGGAGTACAACGTCGAGCGCTACTTCCGTGACGCGCGCATCACCGAGATCTACGAGGGCACCAGCGAGGTCCAGAAGATGGTGATCGCCGACTGGGTGCTCAACAAGGCCTGACGTCCGGAACTGGAGAGTTTTGTCATGGGCGCCACCCTCGCCGAACCCGCCACCCCCGCCGGCACCACCTCCGCCGGTATCAACTTCGCCCTGAGCGAGGACCAGGAGATGGTCCGCGAGCAGGTGCGGCGCTTCGCCGAGGAGCGCATCCAGCCCGGCGTGGCCGAGCGCGACCGCGAGCACCGCTTTCCCGAGGAGATCATCCGCGAGATCGGCGAGCTCGGCCTCCTCGGCATGATGGTGGCGGAGGAGTACGGCGGTGCCGGCATGGACACGCTGAGCTATCTCCTGGCGGTGGAGGAGATTGCGCGGGTCTGCCCGGCGACGGCGGTGACCATGAGCGTCACCAACTCGGTCTGCTGCTGGCCGATCCACCGCTTCGGCAGCGAGGAGCTGAAGCGCCGCGTGCTGCCCCCCCTGGCCTCGGGCGAGGCGATCGGCGGCTTCGGCCTCACCGAGCCGGGCTCGGGGAGCGATGCCGGCAGCATGCGCACCACGGCGCGCCGCGACGGTGACTTCTGGGTGCTCAACGGCGAGAAGGCCTGGATCACCAACGCCGGTTTCGCCCGCTATTACGTCGTGGTGGCCCGCACCAACCCCGAGGCGGGCAAGCGCGGCCTGTCGGCGATCGTGGTGCCGGCGGACGCTCCCGGGTTCTCCGTCGGCCAGCCCGAGGAGAAGCTGGGGCTTAAGGCGTCGCGCACGGCGGCCATCCACTTCTCCGACTGCCGGGTGCCGGTGGCGAACCTGCTGGGTGAGGAGGGGCAGGGGCTCAAGATCGCCCTCGCCACCCTCGATCATTCACGTCTGGGCATCGCGGCCCAGTCGGTGGGCATCCACCAGCGGGCGCTGGAGCTGGCGGTGCAGTACGCCCGCGACCGGGTGCAGTTCGGGGTGCCCATCGCCCAGCATCAGGCCATCCAGTTCAAGATCGCCCAGATCGCCACCGAGCTGGCCGCCGCTCGCGCCCTCACCTACGCGGGAGCCGCCGCCGAGCACTCCCGTGACGCCGGGCGTCTCGCCGCCCAGGCCAAGGTCTACGCCTCCGAAGCCGCCAACCGCGCCTGCCAGGACAGCTTACAGATCCACGGCGGCAACGGCTTCCACGAGGACTACGAGATTGCCCGTCTCTATCGCGACGTGCGCGTCACCACCATCTACGAAGGCACCAGCGAGATGCAGCGGCTGGTGATCGCGCGGCACCTGCTTCAGAAATAAGCCTTCGGGCGTAGGACCGGCGGAATCCAGGGCGTATACTGGAGTCCGATGGATCTATCTCCCGAGGTTTTTCTCCTGACCCTCGTCGCCGCTGCCCTGGGTGCGGCGATCGGGTGGCTCCTCGCTCGGCAACGGGCCGTCTCGGAGCGCCTCGCCCTCGAGACCCGGGTGGCGCGGCTCGAGACCGCTCTCGAGAAGGAGCGCCAGGCAGCGGCGGAGAAGCTGGCGGTGCTCGAAGAGGCCCGCCAGACGCTGTCCGACTCCTTCCAGGCCCTCTCCGCCGACGCACTCCGCAACAACAACGCCTCCTTCCTCCACCTCGCCCGCGCGACTCTGGAGAAGTTCCAGGAGACGGCGCGGGGTGACCTGGAGCGGCGCCAGCAGGCGATCGGCGAGCTCGTCCGGCCGCTGCGCGACTCCCTCCAGAAGGTGGACCTGAAGCTCCAGGAGATCGAGACCGCCCGCGCCGTCGCCTACAACAGCCTCACGGAGCATTTGAAGAACCTGGCCTCGGCGCATACCAACCTGGAGCGCGAGACCTCGAAGCTGGTGGGGGCGCTACGGGCACCGTCTGCCCGCGGCCGGTGGGGGGAGATCCAGCTCCAGCGGGTGGTGGAGATGGCCGGCATGGTGGCCTACTGCGACTTCGCCACCCAGGCCACGGTCGAGACCGAGGAGGGGCGGCAGCGCCCCGACCTGGTGGTGCGGCTGCCGAACCAGAAGCAGATCGTCATCGACGCCAAGGCCCCGCTCTCGGCCTATCTGGACGCCCTGGAGGTCCACGACGACGAGGGCCGCCGGGCGAAGCTGCGCGAGCACGCGAGGCAGATCCGCACGCACCTCGCGAAGCTGTCGCAGAAGACCTACTGGGCGCAGTTCGAGCCGGCGCCGGAGTTCGTCGTCCTCTTCCTGCCGGGGGAGATCTTCTTCTCCGCTGCCCTGGAGCAGGACCCGTCGCTCATCGAGCTGGGCGTCGAGCAGCGGGTGATCCTGGCGACGCCGACGACGCTGATCGCGCTGCTCCGGGCGGTGGCCTATGGCTGGAGACAGGCGCAGGTGGAGGAGAGCGCGCGGACGATCAGCGAGCTCGGCCGGGCGCTCCACGACAGGCTGCGCACCTTCGTCGTCCACCTGGGCACGATGCGCCGCGGCCTCGACCAGGCGGTGGACGCCTACAACCGCGCCGTCGGTTCGCTCGAGGGGCGAGTCCTGCCGGCCGCCCGCCGCTTCAAGGACCTGGGCGCGGCCGGCGGCGATGAGATCGAGACCCTGGAGAGCGTCGACAAGGTGACCCGCTCCATCGAATCGGTCGAAGCCGTCGATGCCGCTGATCTCTCGCAAAGCCTGTAACAGCGGCCTCCCGGAGGAGCCTATGGAGGTAACGCCGGCCCGGATACGTTCTCAAGACTCCCGGGGACCGGCCTCATCTCCGAACGCCGAGGAGGCTGAACCATGTCATCCAGCGACTCGAAAGCACAGTCGTTCGTCCGCCGCCGCGCCCTCATCCTGGGAGTGGCCGTCATCCTGGGCACCCTCGCCCTCGATGTCCAGGCCGAGCCCATTCCGGACGGCGCCCTGGCGCCGCACCGCGTCGGCTGGTTCGACAACGGCGGCACCATGACGTGTGCCGAGACCTGCAAGGCAAAGGCGCCCGGTAGCTCAGCCGAGCACGAGCCGAGCCCCATCGCGCCGACCAAGCGGGTCTTCGTGTGCAAGGTTGCGGGTAAGCCCAACGGCGATCTCCGGACCTGGCTCTACGGCAATCAGTTCGACGACCGCCCCGCCTGCTACACGACCGGCCTCGATCTCAAGGGCTCGTACTCCAAGAAGTTCTCCTGCCTCTGCGTCAGGTGAAAGCCATCCAACAAAAAGCCCCGGCCGGAGCCGGGGCTTTTTGCTTCAGCGGCCGGAGGCCGGGGTCAGATGAAGGTCTTGATCTTCGCCTTGCTGCGGAGCTGGTTGACGTGGGCCTCGACGGCCTCGCCGGTCTGCTTGGTGCGCAGGAAGGTGGTGAGCCGGTCCTTGACCTCGGCGAGCGGGGCGGTGTCGGCTGCCTGCTTCTCCTGGAGCTGGATGACGTGGAAGCCGAAGCGGCTCTCGACCACTGGGCTGATCTCGTTCGGCTTCAGGGCGAAGGCCGCCTTCTCGAACGGCTCCACGGTCTGGCCAGGGGCCACCCAGCCGAGGTCGCCGCCGCGCGGTTTCGAGTTCGAATGAGGCTCTCATACGTTCCGCCAACGCCTTGCCCACTTTGGGGCTCTTTTCCGCAAGGCAAGCGGGCTCAGGAGACGAGCTGCGCGCCGGGTATGGCCTGACTTTTAGGGTGGGCTGAGCTACTATAGGTGCCAAGAAAATGGGTGGTAGTTCGTTGCCGGATATGCTTCGTAGACACCGGCTGGCTACTCGATTGACTCCAAGAGAGGCAAAATGGCTACACTTCGCGAGCAGCTGACAAAGATTCTTCCTTCGGTTCTTCCGGACCGAGCGGAGGACGCAATCAATGGAACTGATCTCCTCGCCACGGTGAGGGGCAAGCTCGACGGCGATTACTCTGAGGCTAGCGTTCGGACGCACTTCTCAGTTATGTCTGCAGATCCGACCTCTCCCATTGCGAAGGTCGACCAAGGCCATGGGTACTACCGGCGCTCCTTGGGGACAACCGCAGCGGCTATTCCCATTGACGAAGGTGGAGCGAAGAGCGTGACTGAAGAGGCCGCTGAAGAGTTTCTTGGACAACGTGCGTCCCAGCGGGAAGAGAAGTTCCGCTCAATCTATATGAGGTATGCAGAGATCACAAATCAGTTTCCCATGCATGTAGAGCATACTAAGGGTGCGCGGCAGCGTGCCGGCGTCAACAAGTGGAAGTTCCCAGATGTTGTGGTACTTCGGTGGGAGGTTGGAGAGGTCTCTGATGCGGGGTTCCGTCTTGCTCGAGAAGTACTCGAGGTTAAAAAGAGCCTTGGGGAACAGCCATTCAAGCTAATCAGTTCCGAGCTCAAAGTAGAGCTTGCCATCGGGTCCTTTCGTGAGGCGTTTTTTCAGTGCGTGAGTAACTCGAAGTGGGCGCACTCCGCCCAGCTTGCAGTGGCAGCAAAGATAAATGATGAGAGCCTTGCAGAGGAGCTACGGCGTCTGGGTACATCATATGATGTCTCGGTAGTGTCTTACGGTTTAGAGCCGGAATACCTTGATTCGTTGCCCCCGGCAGACAAGATCTTGAAAATGCAAACAGGTGACTTCGAGGCGATAGCTGCAAATGTTGCGGTAACTCGTGTCGCTACCGGGAGAGACCGAGAGACGCTGGACTGGGAGCACCTCCGTGATTTGCGCGCCCAAAGTGAAGAATTTAGTAATTTATTCCGGTGGACCGCATACTGTCTAGAGAAGAAATCGCCATACAGGTATGAGGACTGGGAGAAGATCGCACGTCTTGAGAGCCGGTACACATAGGTCAGCAAGCGATGCCTGATGAAGGTGCCCATAAACCGTCCATCATCAGGAGGTGGGGCGGGTCGGAGCCTCCTCATCGATCGCCAACTCGTTCGGCAACAAGCGATGATGCTTGCGGATCACGGAATCCAGGGTGCACAGAGGAATTCTACGAACCGAGCTGTGGGCGGCGAGCAACCGGTCGAAGGGGTCGCGTGTCCAGGTCAGCTCGATCGCGTGGCGGACCAATGGCTGGAGGGGCGCCTCATCCAGGAGGAATCGCTGATCCCCGGTGACCGTCTCGGTAAAACCCGGATTGCGGATTCCTATCCGGCCCACTTCGGCCAGAAACTGGATCTCGAGCAGGGAGACGGGCGAGATCCCCCAGGGATGATAGCGATCGAGCCAGGGGAACTCATCGAGCCGAGCAGACCCCATGGTCAGCCAGATCAGAAAGTGCGTGTCCAGTAGCAGCTTCACCGGTCCCGGTCCACTGGCGAGAGAGCTTCGCCCGGCTCCTTCCACTCCCACCCCCAGCGGTCCGCGTCTTCAGCGTGGGGCGCCCAGATCAGGCCTTCGTAGCTAGGGACGTGGCGGGGTGCTTCCTCCTCCCGAGCTTCGCGGTGCAGCACCAATCGCGTGCCTCCCCGTTCGATCAGCAGAACCTCGCCCTCGGCAGCTTCGTCGAGGTAACGGAACCAGTTCTTCCGGGCTTCTGTCGCGGTGACTCGCTTCATGTGTACAGTGTACACTTCCTGGAATGAAAAGCCCCGGCCGGAGCCGGGGCTTTTTCCTTCAGCGGCCGGCCGCCGGGGTCAGATGAAGGTCTCGATCTTGGCCTTACTGCGGAGCTGGTTGACGTGGGCCTCGATGGCCTCGCCGGTCTGCTTGGTGCGCAGGAAGGTGGTGAGACGCTCCTTGACCTCGGAGAGCGGGGCGGTGTCGGCCGCCTGCTTCTCCTGGAGCTGGATGATGTGGAAGCCGAAGCGGCTCTCGACCACCGGGCTGATCTCGTTCGGCTTCAAGGCGAAGGCCGCCTTCTCGAACGGCTCCACGGTCTGGCCGGGGGCCACCCAGCCGAGGTCGCCGCCGCGCGGCTTGGAGCCCGGGTCGTCCGACGCCTCCTGGGCCACCTTGGCGAAGTCCTCTCCGCCCTTGACGCGGGCGAGGAGCCCCTCGGCCTTCTGCCGGGCCGCCTGCTTGGCCTCGGCAGTGGCGTTCTGCTCCACCCGCACCAGGATGTGGCGCAGGCGGGCGCGCTCGGGCCGCTTGAACTCGTCCTTGTTCTGGTCGTAGTAGGCCTGGATGTCCTGGTCGGTGACCTTGACGGTGCTGACCACCTTGCTGGCGAGGAGCTTCTCGACCACGGCGTTCTTGCGCACCTCCTGCTTGAACTTGTCCTCGGTCATCTTCTCGGTGGTCAGAGCCTGCTTGAACTTCTCGTCGCCCATCCGCTTGCGCAGCGGCTCGATCTGGGCGTTCACCTCCGCCTCGGTGACCGTGATCCCCTGAGCTTGAGCCTCCGCGAGGAGGAGCTGCTGGGCGACCATGCCGTCCAGGATCTTCTGGTAGAACTCCTGGGTCGCCGGCGTCTGCTGGCCGAGCCGCGCCGCGAACTGCTGCTGCATCCGCTCGGCCTCGGCGAGGAGGGCGTCCTTGCGGATCTCCTGGCCGTTGATCCTGGCGACCACGGCGGGGATCTTGTCAGCCGGCATGGGCGGGGCGGCGGCGGCCGGGGCGCTCCCCGGGGCCGCGACCTGGCCCGGCAGCGGCTGGCCCTGGGGGGCCACGGTCGCGCCGGGGGCCGGAGCGGCGGTCCCGGGCTGGGCCTGGGTCTGCGCTTGGCCCTGCGCCTGGGCATCGGCCGGCTCGCCTTCGGAGGCGGGGCTGCAGGCGAGGAGCCCGGTGACCACGAAGGTGAGCGCCAGGGACATCAATTTCGCGGGGTACGAGGTGCGGTTGTCGATCATGGATGGCTTCCTTTGACGGGCGGGACGGTACGCCCGCCGGGGCGATATGGGGCGGTCTTGGGCGATTCCAGACGTCCAGCCGCGGATCTTCGGCCGCGGCTCAGAAGGATATTAACCGGAACGGACAGGGACTTTATTCGATTCCACTCCCAAAGACGAGGGGGACCCGTTCCGGAGCTGCCGGCCGGCGATCAGGTGGAGGGCCGAGGCGTCCAGGACGGCGCGCAGGAGAGCGCCCAGCGCGGCCCCCTCGGCTCCCCACTGCCGGATCAGCAGCGCGCCGGCCGGGAGGAAGACCAGCAGCTCGGCCAGCCGGAGCCGCGCGGTGAGGTCCGGCCGTCCCAGGGCCTGGAGGACCGCGGCGGAGACGCTCCCCAGCGCCGAGAAGAGCAGGCCGATGGCGAGCAGGCGCAGGACCGCGG
>DASPJI010000405.1:0-13131 GCA_035628695.1 Thermoanaerobaculia bacterium
CCCAGCGGGCGTGGCCGCGGCCATCCACCACCCGCAGCTTCTCCCCCACCTCGGCGCGCCGGGCGCGGAACAGGTGGCGATAGGGGTCCCCCTCGACGCGGACCTCGTCCCCTTCGAAGCCGGTCTCGGCGAGCAGGGTGATCATGTACGACGCCTCACCCGGAAGGCGATCCAGTCGCCGCCGACGCGCCGGTCGATCTCCGCGAAGCCCAGACCCTGCATGCGGGCGAGCACCTGGCCGCCGCGCTCGGTGAGGATCCCCGACAGGATCGCCTCGCCCGCCGGGCCGAGCAGCCGGTCGAGCGTCCCCATCTCCGGCAGGATCTGCTCCGGCACGATGTTGACCAGCGCCAGGTCGAAGAGCGGCCTGGGCGCCAGCGCCGCGAGGCGGCCGGCGAAGAAGAGCGGGTGGAGATCGTTGAGGCGGCTGTTCTCACGGCCGTGGAAGGGGGCGGCGGGGTCGACGTCGAAGGCGACGGCGAGGCGGGCGCCGAAATGGAGGGCGGCGAAGGAGAGGACGCCGGTGCCGGTCCCGACGTCGAGGACGCGCCGGCCGCGCACGCCGGCCGCCTCCAGCAGCTCCAGAGCGAGGCCGGTCGACTCGTGGCTGCCGGTGCCGAAGGCGGCGCGGGCGGGCAGGCGCAGCAGCGTCCGCCCCTCCGGCACCTCGGCCGGCGGCTCGTCCGGCTCGCGGGGATCGACGAACAGCGTCCTGGCGACGGGGAACGGCTTCGCCCGCTCCCGGTAGACGGCGAGCCAGTCGGTCTCGGGCACCGGCTCGTCGGCGACCAGCTCGACGCCGGGGGGCGTCTCCAGCTCCGGATCCTCTCCGGCCGGGAAGTAGGCCGTGAGGCGTACCCGCCCGTCCTTCTCCGGCGCCGACTCCACCCCGGCGGTCCCGGCGGACCACAGCTCGGCGACCAGGAGGTCTTCGAGGTCGGGGGGGAGCAGGTAGACGCGGCGGTCGTAGCGCATGGGGGGCGGCCCTCCTGGAGCGCCCACCTTATATAGAAGAGATGCCCGCGGGGCAACTTCGCGTTGCGGATCTTGCCGCGCCTGTCACGAAATCTCTTCTCCAGGCTACCAGGAAGTTTGAGGGAGCTTCACTTCTTTTCTTGCTGTTCCTCTGAGAAGCCGGCGTCAACTTCCGCAATCCCGCGGGAGGGTCTCGAGTTGGGAGGAGGCTGTCATGAGCTGGAGAGCGCGAGTCCGGTTGATGGTGCTGTGCGTGGTGCTGGGGGTGGTGTCCGCGGCGCAGACGATGGCGCTGACCGCCATGAAGCAGACCTGGTGCGATCAGTCGGGGTGTGGATGCGCCCAGACTTCCAACGGCCAGAATCTGCTCACCTTCGCCTGCGGGTGCGACTCCACCGGCAGTTGGCGGACCTGCACCTACGGCTAGCGCGGGGAGATTCTGGTGCGGAAGCGATCTCGTATCCTACTGGCCTCTCTTCTCGTGGCTCTGCCCGGGGCGATCTTTGCCCAGGGGGCAAGCCCGACGGCTCCGCCCGTTTCCTGGGCCGAGCTCCGGCCTCTCGGCCAGTCCGGAGAGCCCGTGCAGTTCCAGGTGAAGGACTCGAAGGCGCCGGTCGTCTGGAAGGGCGGCCCCGAGGGGCTGGCGCTGGTCTGCTTCGGGGGCGAGGGGATCGCCGTCTCCTGTGAGCAGATGTATCTCGCCAGGAACGCCTCCGTTCCCCCGGTGCTTCAGAAGGGGGTCCGGATCACCGCTCTGGTCCGGATCGGAGAATCCGCATCCCAGGGGGCCAAGGTCGCCCTGATCCCCCTGCACCTCCGAGCCCGGAGCTATGACGTCTTCCTTCCCCTGGGCAAGGACGAGAAGAGCGGCAAGATGGTCCGCGAGCTGGTGAGCGACCGCTCCGGGCGCTTCACCACCCCGCAGCTCGCGCCGGGGGACTACCTTTTCCTGATCACCTCCCAGGACGGGCGCACTCTGCGCCACGAGGTGCGGGTCCCCCGGCCCGAGGCCCTGCGGTCTGGCAAGAAGCCGCCGGAGCCGCCGACCGAGCCGCTGCTCGATATCGGCGAGATCGTCTTTCCCCGCGGGGTCACCCTCGAGGCATGGGTCACCGCCCGCGACGGCCGGCCCCTCCGCAGCGCCACCTTCGCCGCGCGGCAGGGGCCTCAGATGGGAGAGCCGCGCAACTTCGAGGCGGTGACCAACGCCGAGGGGAAGGCGAAGCTCGTCGGCCTCGATCCGGCGGCCGAGACCCGGCTCACCTGCCAGGCCAAGGGGTTCGCCAGCTTCGAGAATCGCTATGACGTCCCGCCGCCGGCCCTGAGCTGCGTTCTCGATCCCCTCTCGCGCATCGACGGCGAGGTAGTCGATCTGGAGGGGGGACCGGTAGCCGGTGCCACGATCTCCAACTTCGAATACGGCCGGCTGGCGGCCACGGGCGACGATGGAACGTTCTCCATCCCCGAGATCGATATTCCCCAGCTCGACCTCACGATCGCCGCCCCGGGATTCCGGGTGGACCGCCGGACCGTGGAAATCGGGCCGGGGGAGGAGAAGAAGCTGACGGTCGAGCTCCGGCCAGGCCAGGAGATCCGCGGGCTGGTGCGCGACGCCGTGACCCGGGAGCCGGTGAGCGGTGCGGTCATCGTCTCCACCGAGCCGCTGGGCGCCGTCTCCACCCTCAGCGACTCCGAGGGGGCGTTCGACATCAGCACGGATTCCGAGGGCACACTCTGGCTGGAGGTCTCCTCCGAGGGCTATCCCAAGACTCGCGTGAGCCTTGAGCCTCAGAGGATTGCCACCCTGGCCGGGAAGGACGAGCCGCTCGTGGTGGATCTCAAGGAAGGCGGCCGGGTGCGCGTCGCCGTCTGGGACGAAGAGGCCGATGCTCCCTGCCAGGGCTGCGGCGTCCTTGTCGGTGGAGAGACCATCGTGACCGACCGGAACGGTGAAGGCCTATCCGGCCTCATCGCCGAGGGATCCCACCTCGCCATCCTGTCGCAGGTGAAGAACTGGGGGGGAGAGGTGCAGGTCCAAGGCGGCGGCATCACGAAGCAGGTCGACGTGGTCGCGGGCCAGATCACACCGATCCGCCTCGGGGAGCCCCGGTCGACGCTGGAGGTCCACTTCCGTCCCCGGGTGCCAGAAGGTTGGACCTTGCGGGCCGAGTCCGCTATGGAGCCGGGAAGCACCGAGCGCCTTTCCAACGGCGCCTTCAAGGTTCGCAAGCCCAAGAGCGGGCCGTTGCTGCTACGGCTCGGTTTGGCGGATGGCTTGCGGGATGGCGTGACATGGATCGATCAGGCCATCGTGCCGGAGGACTACACGTCTCCGGTGCTCGACCTGCCTCTTCCTCAAGGGGGCGTCCGCGGCAAGCTGATCAAGGAAGGCGAGGTTCCGGTCGCCGGACGCATGCTCGAGATCTTTTCGACCTCATCGGGCACCCGCCGCGCCTACACCTACTCCAGAGGCGACGGCTCGTTCCTCATCCCCTTCCTGCCGGCTGGCGTCTACGCCGTCGTAGTGGATGGGCAGGCAATCCGGCCCTTCTCTCTGGAGGAGGGCGCAGACATGGACCTGGGGAGCGTAGAGCTGCCGTCGGCGCCTACGCGCCGCTGAACCAGCCGCGAAGCGACGCACGGATCGCTCCGCTCCGGCCGCTCGCCGAGAGGCCAGAGCGCGTGCGGCTCCGGCCAGTCCGGCCACTCCTGCGAGGAGGTGGGCAGGATCACCCAGGGACCCTCCCCCTCGGGGTCGTCCCCCCGGGCGGCTCGTCCCGTCCCGATCCGCAGCTTCGGACACGCTCCACACAGAAACCGCGGCCATTTCCCCGGAACAGCCGTCGCCCGCGCAGAGACGTCCGCCGTCCTTCGGGGTACGGCCTTCCTACCCGGGAAACGGACACCATCCCCGCGGGTACGGACTCCATCGCCAGGGGTACGGTGCCATCCCCTCAGGTACGGACTCCGTACCCGAGGAGATGACAATCATGCCGTGGGTACGGCCTTCCTACCCGCGGGGAGACCACGATCCCCCGGGGTACGGAGGTCCGTCGCCGGGGGATGGCGATGATTTCGGCGGGAATGATGACCGTTCCGAGGCGGATGACGGTCCTCTCGCCGGGAACGATGTTCACGGCGAGTGGGAAAGCGGCAATCTCACCAGGGACGAGCTCGGCAAGGCGGCGCGAACCGCCGTTTCGAAGGCGAGTCACGCCGACCAGGGGTCGAGGAGCACCAGACCGCAGCCTTCGAAGTGGCGAGTGTTGCGGGTCGCCAGGGTCGCCTTGCGTACCTTGGCGATGCCGGCAATCTGGAGATCTCGAATCTCGACGGTGCGGCCGGCACGGCGTCGCTCCGCGGCAATGCGGCCGGCGACCTGAGCCGCAGCTTGATCGAAGGACAGGACCCGGTTCTCGAAGTCCTCTTCGAGCGCCTTCTCGAAGGCATCTTCCAGTTGACGCCTGCGCCGGCCCGCCACCAGGATCTCCAAGCCCAAGCGGACCTCGAAGACAGTGACCGAAGTCGTCCATATGGACTCGGGCGGCAGGCTGTCGAGCCACTCGACCACGATCGGATCGGGCTCGCTCCGCATCAGAGCCGAGACCACGTTGGTGTCCAGCACAATCATTCGAGGTCGGCCGGCCGGGCCTGCTCCCCGCGCAATTCGGGAACATCCTCGGTAAGGCCCAGACCGGCAAAGCGCCCTGCCAGCCGGGAGCCGAGGGGCGGCCGAGCGCTGCCCTCCTCCCTGACTGCATTGCGGAGGATCTCGCGCGCTTCCTCTTCAGTGCTGTGACCGTGGCGGCGGGCACGGAGCTGAAGTTTGGCTTTGACGTCGTCGTCGAGGTGTCGAACCAGGAGTTGAGCCATAGCGGAATGATATCACGATATCAATCATGGCGAGATGTGTGCCAATGGACGGCAACGCCGTGCCCATCATCGGCAGACCGCTCCCCGTGGCAGGCCGCGCGCGGCCGACGACAGGCCGCGCCGTGCCGACGACGGGCCGCGCCCAGCCGCCAGCAGGCAAGGCCGCGCCGATGACCGGCCGCGCCGTGCCGGCAACCGGCCGAGCCCTCCCCAGGACGGGCGCCGCGTGGCCAGCCGTCGGCGGAGTTTTTCCGAGGATCGGGAGAGCGGGGCCGACATCTCCTCCGGCGGCGGCGCCTCGCGGCGCCGCCGCCCGATCGGTCCTGCAAGAAGAGGGGATGCCTCAGCCGCGGACGCTCTTGAGCGCCGAGCTGAGCTCGTCCAGGTCGCAGCCGAGGGTGCGCATCAGCTTGCTCAGGCTCTCGAGGCTCGGCTTCTGCTTGCCGGCTTCGATCGCGGAGACCTGGCCGTGGGCGAGGCCGGTCTGGCTGGCGAGATCGGTCTGCGACAGGCCGCGCGTCTTGCGCAGACGGTGCAGCGCCTCGCCGAGGCCGGCGAACGGGTCCTGCGTCGAAATGGGCGTGACGGTTTCGTTGTGCATGGTGGCAATCTACCACCAAGTTTCCGGGACGGCAACAGGGCGAGGAGTCGCCCGGGGGCGCGGATTCGCACCCCCGGAGACGCTCGCCTTCTGAAGAGAGATGCCGGCGGGTCAGCCGAAGAGGTTCTTCACCCGGTCGAGGACCGTCCGCTCCTCCTTCACCGGGTGGCCGCCGATCTCGGCCAGCCGGCGCAGGAGCGTGACCTCCTCGTCCCCCAGGTCCTTGGGGTGGGGGACCGCCACCTCGATGGTGACCACGTGGTCCCCCTTGCCGCTGCCGTCCAGCCGGCTGATCCCCTGGCTGCGCAGACGGAAATCGCGGCCGTTGGCGGTGCCCGCCGGGATCTCCAGCGGCGCCTTGCCGTGGATGGTGTCCACCTCCAGGGTCGTCCCCAGCACCGCCTGCGGATAGCTGATCGACTCGCGGCTGAACACCGTCGAGCCGTCGCGGCGGAAGCGGGCATGGGGCCGCACCTGGAGCACCACGTAGAGGTCTCCCGGCGGACCGCCGCGGCGCCCGTGCTCCCCCTCGCCCGCGAGACGCAGCCGCGCGCCGGTGTCGACGCCGGCCGGGATCTTCACCACGATCGAGCGCTCGCGCTCCACCCGCCCCTCCCCCTTGCACTCGGGGCAGGGGTTCGACACCACTTGGCCCTCGCCCTGGCACTGCGGGCAGGTCCGCGCGACGGTGAAGAAGCCCTGGGTGAAGCGCACCTGGCCCCGGCCGCCGCAGGCCGTGCAGGTCTTCGGCGCCGAGCCGTCGGCGCTGCCGTGGCCCGAGCACTTGCCGCAGGTCTCGAGGCGCGGGATGCGCAGCGTCGTCTCGTGGCCGAACGCCGCCTCCTCGAAGTTGAGCGTCAGGTCGTAGCGCAGGTCGGCGCCGCGGGCCATGCCGCTGCCGCCGCCGCGCCGGCCGAAGCCGCCGCCCAGGCCGAAGAAGTCGCCCAGGATGTCGGAGAAGTCGGCGAAGATGGTCGGATCGAAGCCGCCGGCGCCGGCCCCCTGCACCCCCTGGTGGCCGAAGCGGTCGTAGCGCGCCCGCTTGTCGGCGTCCGAGAGCACCGCGTAGGCCTCGGCCGCCTCCTTGAAGCGCTCCTCGGCCTCCTTGTTGTCAGGGTTCCGGTCCGGATGGTCGCGCACGGCGATCTTGCGGTACGCGGACTTGATCTCCTGCGCGGAGGCGGTCTTCGCCACGCCCAGGACTTCGTAATAGTCTCGTTTGGAAGCCATTCCTGAAACCTTCGGCTACGCCTTGGGACCGCCGCCCGCCTTGGTCAGCATGACGTCGGAGAGTGTCCGGGACACCGTGTTGAGATCGAAGATGGCGGCCTCGAGCTCCGCCCGCTGCTCGGCCGCCACCGCCATCCGCGCCTGGAGCAGCGCCTCGTGGATCCTCTTCGAGTCGGCCTCCTGCAGCATGTCGCGGAACTGCTCGAAGACCCGCTCGTTGCTGTAGATGAGGCCCTCCAGCCGGTTCTTGATCTGCTGGACCTCGCGCTTCTGGAGGTCCTGCTGCGACTGCTTGTCCGCCTCTTCCACCAGCCGGCTCACCTCGTCTTCCGAGAGGCCGCCCGCGGGAGTGACCTGGACGCTCTGCGACAGGCTGGTGGCCAGGTCCCGCGCCGATACGTTGACGATGCCGTTGGAGTCGAGCGCGAAGGTGACCTCGATCTGCGGAACACCCCGGGGCGCCGGCGGGATTCCCACCAGCTCGAAGCGGCCGAGCGAGCGGTTCTCGTTGGCGATCTGGCGCTCGCCCTGCAGGATGTGGATCTCCACCGTGTCCTGGTTGTCCACCACGGTGGTGAAGATCTGGGTGTTCTTGGTCGGGATCGTCGAGTTGCGCTCGATCAGCCGGGTGAAGAGGCCCCCCTGGGTCTCGACCCCCAGCGACAGCGGCGTCACGTCGAGCAGCACCAGGTCCTTGATGTCGCCGCGCAGGATGCCGCCCTGGATGGCGGCGCCCATGGCCACGACCTCGTCGGGGTTGATGTCGCCGTTCGGCTTGCGGCCGAAGATCCGCTCGACGGCGCGGATCACCGCCGGGGTGCGGGTCTGGCCGCCGACCAGCAGCACCTCGTCGATCTGGTCCGCGCGCAGGCCGGCCGCCTTCAGGGCGTCACGGCAGGGGCCCTCGGTGCGCTCGATGAGGTCCGCCACCAGCGCCTCGAAGTGGGCACGGGTCAGGTTGCGGGCGAGGTGGCGCGGCCCCGAGCGGTCGGCCGAGATGAACGGCAGGTTGATCGCCGCCTCCTCCGCCGAGGAGAGCTCGCACTTGGCCCGCTCCGCCGCCTCCTTGAGGCGCTGGAGGGCCATGCGGTCCGCCTTGAGGTCGATGCCGGTGTCGCGCAGGAACTCCTGGATCAGCCAGTCCATGATCCGCTGGTCGAAGTCCTCGCCGCCGAGGTAGGTGTCGCCCGAGGTGGAGCGCACCTCGAAGATGCCCTTGGAGAGCTCCAGGACCGAGACGTCGAAGGTGCCGCCCCCGAGGTCGTAGACGGCGATGGTGCCGCTCCCCCCCTCGCGCCGGTCGAGGCCGTAGGCCAGGGCGGCGGCGGTGGGCTCGTTGATGATGCGCTGCACCTCGAGGCCGGCGATGCGGCCGGCGTCCTTGGTCGCCTGGCGCTGGGAGTCGTCGAAGTAGGCGGGGACGGTGATGACCGCCTCCTTGACCTCCTCGCCCAGGGCCTCCTCGGCGAACTCCTTGATCTCGCGCAGGATCTGCGCCGAGATCTCCTCCGGGCTGTACTGGCGGTCGCGGATCTCGATCTTGAGGTCGCCGTTGCCGGCCTGCCCCAGGGTATAGGGGAGCACGCCCCGCGCCTTGGCCACCTGCGGGTCGTTGTACTTGCGGCCGATCAGGCGCTTGACCGCGAAGACGGTGTTCTCCGGGTTGGTGATCGCCTGGCGCTTGGCGATCTGGCCGACGAGGCGGTCCCCCTCCTCGGCGAAGGCCACGATCGACGGCGTCGTGCGGCTCCCCTCGCGGTTGGCGAGCACGCGCGGCGAGGTCGCCTCGACGATGGACGCGCAGCTGTTGGTAGTCCCTAGATCGATCCCGAGTATCTTGCTCACGCGGTCTGCCTCATCGAGCCCGTTGGACGGTGAAGGACGGCTCCGAGGGCCGGACGCCCTGACTCCAGGACGCCGGGAGCGGACGGACCGCCCGGGCCGGCGCCTGGAGAATGGCCTCTACCTCGGAGAGCTCTACCTTATTGTAAAGGCTCGAAGGAAAGATTGGGCGCCGGACCGGGCCCGGCGCTCCTACTCGCCGTCTCCGGCGCCCTCTCCCGAGGGGCGGGCCCCCTCGGCGGGCACGGCGACCTTGACCATCGCCGGCCGCAACAGCCGCTCGTGCATCATGTAGCCGCGCCGCAGCTCCGCGGAGACCGTCGGCGCCTTGACCGCCGGATCCTCCTCGCGCGACACCGCCTCGTGGACCGCGGGGTCGAACGGCTCGCCGGCCGCCGGGACCTCCTTGACGCCGTGGCGGCGCAGCAGCTCCTGCATCTGGCGCTGGATCATCTCGACGCCGCGCTTCAGGTCCTCGACGCTCCCTTCGGAGGCGAGGGCCAGGTCGAGGTTGTCCACCACGTCGAGGAAGTCGCGCAGGGGCTCGAACAGGGCGTAGCGCCGGGCCTCCTGGCGCTCGCGCTCGCTGCGCTTGCGGAAATTGTCGAAGTCGGCCAGGGTGCGCATGGAGCGGTTGCGCAGGTCGGCGACCTCGCGCCGCAGCATGAACAGCTCGCTGGTGTCGCCATCGCCACTGCCGCCGCCGGCGGCCGCCTCTTCGTGCCTGCCGCCGCTCTCCACCTCTTCCACCGCCGCGACGGCCGCGCGCATGGCGGCGTCGAGGTCTTCGTTCTGGGCGGCGTCCAGGTCCAGCTCGGCCACGTCCTGGCCTGCCGCCTCGTTGCGTTCGGTCGTATCGTCTGCCATCGCCGTCATCTCCTGTCAGGCCCGCCGGAGAAGCTCTCGGAGAGGGCCCGGCTCAGCCGCTCCCCGAGATAATGCACCAGCGGGATGATCTTCTGATACTCCATGCGGGAAGGGCCGAAGATGCCCAGCGTCCCGAGGTGCCGGTCGCCGACGCCGTAGGGGGCGGCGACCAGGCTGAAATCGAGCTCCGAAGTCAGGGCGTTGTCGTCGCCGATGAGCACCCGCACCCCGTCCCCGCTCATGCACTGGTTGAGCATCTGCACGAGCCGCGCCTTGTCGGCGAAGGCCTCGAACATCCGCCGCACGCGGTGGATGTCGGACAGCTCGGGCTGGGCCAGCAGGGCCGAGGTGCCGTCCATCAGCACCTCCTGCCCGGGCCGCTCCTCCAGCCCCTTGCGGGCGAGGTCGATGGTGCGGGCGAGCATCCGGTCGACCTGGGCGCGCTCCTCGGCCATGGTGCGCAGCAGCCGGTCGCGGATCTGCCGCAGCGTCTGCCCGGCGAAGTTGTCGGTCAGGTAGTTGGAGATCCGCACCAGCTCCTCGCGCGGGATCTCCTCGTCCGTCTCGATGACCTTGTTGTCGATGAACCCGGTGGTGGAGACGACCACGCAGAGCACCTTGCGGTCGGCCACGGGCACGAAGTCCACCGTCTTGAGCACGGTCTCGCCCATCACCGGGGCGACCACGAGGCCCACCTGGTTCGACATCTCCGACAGCAGGTGGGAGGTGACCCCCATCAGCTCGTCGGCGTCGGCGGGGCGGCCGTGCAGGGTCTCGTCGATGTAGCGCCGCTCGCTGGGGGTGAGCTGGCGCTCCTCCATGAGGGACTGGATGAACAGGTGATAGGCCGCCCGCGTGGGCACCCGCCCGGCCGACGTGTGGGGCTGGGCGAGGTAGCCCATCTCCTCCAGGTCGGCCATGACGTTGCGGATGCTCGCCGCCGACAGCCCCAGGCGCCCCCGCTTCGCCACCGAGCGCGAGCTCACCGGCTCGGCGCTCAGGATATAGGTGACGATGACGTCCCTGAGGATCTCCTGGTCGCGGGGCGACAGCTTGCCTCGGCTCTCCGGATCGTTCATGGGGCCATCTCGTTCAGACTCTCTGGGGGATTTAGCACTCACCCGCGGAGAGTGCTAAGGAATGGTAGCCGCGCCCGCCGCATTTGTCAAGGCAGGAGGAGCTAAGTGACTGAGAGTAAAGGGTCCTCACCGTGCCTGGGGTTGACACCGCCGTCAGCCCCGGGCTGAGGGAGGCCCTCTCCTCTACCTCCTCTATCTATATAGATGTCGGCGCGAGAAGCGGCTATCGTAGGCGGCGTGTCAGAGCCCCTCGCCGGTGTGCGCTTCTCCCTGGTCGGCCCGGGGAAGGTCGGGACCAGCCTCGCCGCCTGGGCCGTGGCCTCCGGCGCGCGGCTGATGAGCACGGCCGGCCGGGTCTCCTTGGAGGAGATGGAGAGCGCCGGCCAGGACCTGCTGCTCGTCGCCGTGTCCGACTCCGCGCTGCCCGCGGTGGCGGCGACGCTGGCCGGGCGGCCGCAGGCGGCGGTGGCGCTCCACACCTCCGGCGCCCTGGACGCCTCGGTGCTCTCCCCCCTGCGGCAGGCCGGCTCGGCGGTCGGCTCGCTCCATCCTCTGAAGGCGTTCCCCCGGCCGCTGCCCGACCCGGCGCAGGCGCGGGGGGTGTTCTTCGGCGTGGACGGCGACCCGGCGGCGCGGGCGATGGCGGGCCGGCTGGCGGAGGCCTGGGGCGCGGTGGCCGGCGAGGTGCCGGCGGAGGCCCGCCTCCTCTACCACTTCGCGGCGACCCTGGCGGCCGGCGGCGTGGTGACGCTGCTCGCCGCGGCCGAAGACCTGGCCGGACGGCTCGGCCTGCCGCCGCAGGTGACCGCCGGCTACCTGGAGCTCAGCCGGGGCGCGATGGCCGCGGCCCTGGAGACCGGTGCCGCCGGCGATTCCCTCCCTGGCGCCATCACCGGCCCGGTGGCGCGCGGGGACGTCGGCCTCGTCCTGCGGCAGCTCGACGCCCTGCGGCGGACCGATCCCGGCAAGCTCCCCCTGGTCCTCCAGCTCGCCCGGGAGACCCTGCGGCAGGTGTCCCGCCGGGCCCCCCTGGACCCCGGGCAGGAGGAGCTGCGCGAGGAGATCGAGAGGCTGCTGAGGGACCCCCTTTCCCCGCATTAGCCTTGTGCTATGCTTCGAGGCCCGTCTCAGGTTTTCATTTATGGTGTTCTTCAACTACAGCACGATGCAGATGGCCGCCAAGGTCGTCTATTACGGCCCTGGTCTCTGCGGCAAGACGACCAACCTGCACTACATCTACGGCCACACCACGGGTGAGTCGCGCGGCGAGATGGTGTCGCTGGAGACCGAGACGGACCGGACGCTGTTCTTCGACCTGCTGCCGATCGACGTCGGCAACATCGCCGGCTTCGCCACTCGCATCCAGCTCTACACCGTGCCCGGGCAGGTGTTCTACAACACCACCCGCAAGCTGGTGCTCAAGGGGGTGGATGGCGTGGTCTTCGTGGCCGACTCGCAGCGGGCCATGGTGCAGGCGAACCTCGACTCCTTCCGTAACCTGGAGGAGAACCTGGCGGAGATGGGGCTGTCGGTCGACACCCTGCCGCTGGTCCTCCAGTTCAACAAACGCGACCTGCCGGACATCTGCACGGTCGAGGAGATGAACCGCTCCCTCAACCGGAACAACTGGCCCTGGTTCGAGGCGTCGGCGGTCACCGGCGAAGGCGTCTTCGAGACCCTCAAGGGGATCTCCAAGCACACCCTGCTGGCGCTCAAGAAGCGGCTCGGCCGCCCCGACGCGCCGGCCACCTCGGCCCCCGGCCCGGCCCGCCCCGCTCCGGCGCCCGCGGCGCGTCCGGCACCGGCGCCACCGGCGCCAGCACCGGCCGCGGCCCCTCCGGCACCGGCTCCCAGGCCGGTGCCGGTGCCGGCGCCGCCGCCGGCGGCAGCGGTCCGCCCGGCCCCCGCGACGGCACCGGCCGCCGCCGCTCCGGCCAGACCCGCCGCTGCCGCGCCCGCCGCCAAGTCGGGCCGCTCCTCCCTGGATGCCCTGGGGGAGCTGGAGAAGCTGCGCAAGCAGGCCATGCAGCCGTCGGCCTCGGCGCCACCGGCGGCGAAGCCCGCGGCTGCGGCGGCCGGCTCTCCGGCGACCAATGGCCGCGGCGAGCTGTCCCGCACCATCGAGATGACGCTCAAGCGGTCCGACCTCGCGCGGGCCCGCCGCTTCCTGGTCAGCTTCCAGGTCGAGGACGACCAGAACCAGATCGTCGACGCCGTCCGCGACCTCCGGGTGGACATCAAGGACGCGGCCCACCTCGAAAAGCTCCTCCTGCGACTCAACATCGCCTTGAACGCCAAGGAGTGACCTCGGGATGAGGTGCCCCTTCTGCGCCGAGAACCACGACCGGGTCGTGGACTCACGGGAGAGCCGCGACGGCGTCACCATCCGCCGCCGCCGGGAGTGCATGGCCTGCGGCCGCCGCTTCACCTCCTACGAGCAGATCGAGGACATCCCCTACATGGTCGTCAAGCACGACGGCTCGCGGGAGGAGTTCAGCCGCAAGAAGCTGCTCAACGGCCTGCTCAAGGCGTGCGAGAAGCGGCCGGTGCCGGTGCGCAAGCTCGAATCCATCGTCGACGAGACCGAGAGCATGCTCCACGACCGCGAGGACCGGGAGATCTCGACCACCGAGATCGGCGCCTTCGTCATGGACCGGCTGCGCG
>DASPJI010000406.1:0-2293 GCA_035628695.1 Thermoanaerobaculia bacterium
GCGCTCGTGCGGCCGCTGCTGCAGCCCATGGCGAGCATCAGCGGCAGGAGCAGGAAGGCGAAGAGGGCTCGGGGCATGGTCTTGGGTCTCCTCCGGATCAGGGTTCGAGCACCTGTGAAAAGGCGAGCGATTCCCTTTCAGCCCCCCTCGGCCCGCCGCAGCGAGCGCCAGGGGAAAAGGGCCAGGGAACCGGCGAGGAGGAGGTGGACCGCTCCCCCGAGGGCGAAGCCCGCGAAGAGCAGGGCGAGCCAGGCGGTGAAGAGAACGAGCGCCAGAACGGCGCGGGCGAGCGGCGAGCGCACGCCGGCAAGCTATCACAGGAGTATCCTCTAGGGGCTGTGCGCATCGAGGCCATCACGTTCGACGTCACCCACACCCTCCTCCACTGCCCCCGGCTGGGCGAGATCTACTCGGAGGTGCTCGGCCGCCACGGCATCCCGGTCTCCCCGCCCGACGCCCTGCGCCTGGTCAAGACGGTCTGGCAGGAGCTCTCCTGCGCCGCCGACCCCGGCCGCGACCGCTTCTCCTCCCACCCGGATGGCGAGCGCGGCTGGTGGGCGCGGTTCCTGGAACGGCTGTGCGAGCTCCTGGACGCCCCCCCTCCGTCGCGCTTCGCCGCCGCCGAGCTGTTCCACCGCTTCGGCCGCGCCGAGTCGTGGGAGGTCTACCCCGAGGTGCCGCGGGTCCTCGCGGAGCTCCGCGGCCAGGGGCTGCGCCTCGCGGTCATCAGCAATTGGGACCACCGGCTGCCCGGCCTGCTGGCGGAGCTGGGCCTCGCCCCCTCCTTCGAAGCGGTGGTCTACTCCTCGGCGGTGGGGGTGGAGAAGCCCGACCGGCGGATCTTCGGCCGGGCGCTCGAGCTGCTGCAACTGGCGCCCGCGGCGGTGCTCCACGTCGGCGACGGCCGCCTGGAGGACTTCGAGGGGGCCGCGGCCGTCGGCTTCGCGGCGCTGCACCTCGTCCGCCAGGAGCGGGGCAAGGTCCCGGCGTCGCCGGGCCGTGGCGAGATCCTCGACCTGACGGCGCTGCCCGGCATCGTGGCGGCCCGGGCGAGCGGCACCCGTGTGCTAAACTCGCGACAGTTGTGAGACGAGGACACGCCTTCCCCCCTCGCACACCGGACGGCCCTCCATGAAGATTTCGACCAAGGGTGAATACGGTATCCGGGCGATGCTCTATGTCGCCATGCATGCCGAGAACGGGCCGGTCACCAGCAGCGCGATCGCGCGCCACCAGGGGATTCCCGAGCCCTACCTGCGGCAGATCCTCGCCCAGCTCTCCAAGGACCGGCTCATCCAGTCGAACCGCGGGCCGCAGGGGGGGCACATCCTCGCCCGGCCGGCCGCGCAGATCTCGATGCGCCACATCCTGATGTCGCTGGAAGGGCAGACGACCCATATCGACCAGATCCTCTCCCTGCCGTGCACCATCGACGTCGGCACGGAGCACTGCGTCATCCGCGAGGTCTTCCTCGAGGTGAAGAAGGCGGTCGACCGCATCCTCTCCACCACCACCCTGCAGGACATCGTCGACCGGCAGCGGGAGATCCTGCAGCTCGGCATCCTGGTGCCCCACGACGTGCCCGCGTCGCCGTCGCTCCTGCCCGTCATCTACGAGTAGACCGCGGAGGTCCGTTCCATCCATGAAGCGTGAAGGCGAAGGGCTGCTCGTCCGCATCTTCATCGGCGAGGCCGACCGCTGGGACGACCTGCCGCTCTATGAGGCCATCGTCCAGTGCGCCCGCGACAAGGGGCTGGCCGGCGCCACGGTGATCCGCGGCGTCGAGGGCTTCGGCGCCCACAACCTCATCCACACCACCAGCATCCTCTCCCAGGATCTGCCCATGGTGGTGGAGATCGTCGACCAGCGGGACAAGATCGAGGCCTTCCTCCCGGAGCTCGATGGCATGATCTCCGAGGGGCTGGTCACCCTGGAGCCGGTCCACATCATTCTCTATAGGGTCCGCGGCCCCGGCGACCACGCGAACTAGGGCCGGCCGAGCAGGGCCGCATGGGCTTCGCTCGGGCCCCGCTTGTGAAACTCGGCACAAGCTGCTAGACTCCGCCGCGCCTGGAGAGGGTGTGTGCGCGTGCGCGCTCCGGACCCGGAGGACGCGATGCCCGAAGAACAGAAGCGATACCCGAGCTGGGTCCGCCTGTCCGGAATCGGCGTCGAGCTGGTCGGGGCCGTGGTGGGCTTCACGCTGGTGGGCTACTGGATCGACCGCCATTTCGGCAGCAGCCCGTGGGGCCTGCTGATCGGGCTCGGCCTGGGACTCGTCGGCGGCATGTAC
>DASPJI010000407.1:0-5065 GCA_035628695.1 Thermoanaerobaculia bacterium
GAGGCCGCGGCCACCAGCGGGGCGCCGGGAGCGTGGCTCATCAGCCGCGTCTGGCCGGTGGCCCGCTCATGGAGGAAGACGTCGCCCTCGAAAGTAGAGAGGCCCGCCACCTGCCCGGCCACGAGGTTGCTCGCGAAGCTATGGAAGGCGAGCCAGGCGCCATCCGCGCTGAGCACCGGCTGCCAGGAGGAGGCGTCGCCGGTGGTGGTGGCCGAGCCGCTGGCGCGGCTGACGAGGGTGACCACACCGGTGGCCCGGGCGAAGAGGAAGACGTCGTAACCGCCGTTGGTGTCGGTCTGCCCGGCGACGAGGTCGCCGGCAAAGCTTTCGAAGGCGACGACCGCGCCGTCCGCGCTGATCACTGGCTGCCGGGAGTCTCCAGCGGCGACCGTGGTGGCCGATCCCGGGATGTGGCTCACCAGGGTCGTGGTGCCGGCGGCGATCTGATGGAGGAAGACATCTTCGCTGTAGCTCGGGTCGGTCTGCCCGGCCAACAGGTCCGAGGCCCAGCTCGTGAAGACGATGAACGCGCCATCCGCGCTGAGCCTCCCATAGGTTGAGGGGCCGTTGGCGGTGGTGGCGGGCGCGCCGGCGGCGTGGCTGATCAGGGTGCGGGTGCCGGCAGCACGGTCGTAGAGGAACAGGTCCGACATGCCATTCCCGTCCGTCGCCCCGAGATCGGTGGCCAGGCTGCGGAACAGGATCCGGGAGCCGTCCGCGCTGATGGACGGGAGGCCCGAGTGGTTGTTGGCGCTCGTCGAGGGGAGGCCGGCGGCGTGGCTGAGCAGGGTGATGATGCCGGTGTCGCGGTCGTACAGGAAGACGTTGAAATAGTCCGTCCAGGACTGGGCCTGGTCCGCCACCAGATCCTCGGCCAGGCTCTGGAAGGCGACCCAGCGGCCGTCGGCGCTGATCACCGGGTTGGAGGATGAATTCGAGGCGGCGGTCGCCGGAGTGGCTCCGGCCTTGCGGCTGACCAGGAGGGTCGTGCCGGTGGCGCGGTCATGGAGGAAGACGTCCCTGGTGGCGCCGGGAGCGGCCTCGTCCTCCACCTGGCCGGGCACCAGGTTGGGCGCGGAGCTGGTGAAGACCACCCAGCGGCCGTCGGTGCTGGTGAGCGTCGGCAGATCCGTGGAGTCCGTGAAGGCGCCCGCGCTGAGGGAAGGGGAGGCGAGCCGTGAGACGAGCTCGGCGGTGCCCGCAACACGGTCGTGGGTATAGACGTCCTCGATGCCGTTGAAGTCGCGGACGCCGCTCGCGAGGTTCGCCACGGTGCTGACGAAGACGATGTGCTCGCCGCCGTCGCTGATCCCTGACCCCACCGAGTTTCCCTGCGGGTAGGCGGCGGCCGTGCCCGCGACGCGGCTGGCCAGGGAGGTCCCCCCGCCGGCGTGGTCATAGAGGAAGACGTCGTCGTCCAGGTTCGTCTCGGGAGCCCCGGGGAGGATATTGCGCGCGCTGGTGGTAAAGGCGACGAAGCGGCCGTCGCCGCTCAGGAAGGCGCGAAAGTCTCCCTGGTCGGCGACGGCGGCCGGTGAGCCCGCGGCATGGTTCACCAGGGTATTGGCGCCGGTGGCCCGGTCGAAGAGGAAGATCTTGGTCAGGCCCGCAGGGCCGCTCTGGCCGGGCACCAGGTTGGTGGAGAGGGCGCTGAAGAGCACCCGACCCCCGTCGGCGCTGATCCCTGCGAGGAAGGAGAAGACGCCGGCCTCGGTGCTGGCCGACGAGGCGTCGTGGGTCACCAGGGTCATGGCACCGGTTTGCCGCTCCCACAGGAAGATATCCTGCGAGCTGGAGCCGGTGACGCCGGCGACCAGGTTCGAGGCGGTGCTCTGGAAGGCGACCCAGAGTCCGTCGGCGCTGATCCTGGGGCTGGTCGAGGCGCCGTCACCTCCCTGGGTCATGGAGCCGCTGCTGCGGCTGACCAGGATGTTGGTGCCGGTCGTGCGGTCGAAGAGAAAGACGGCGGTGGCGGGCAGGTCCGAGCCGGCGACGAGATCCTCGGAGCCGCTTTCATAGACCACCCACCGGCCATCGGCGCTCAAGGTCGGGCGGTCGGCCCCTGCCGCGCTGGCAAAGGTGGCAGAGCCCGCCGCGTGGCTGACCAGACGGTTGGTGCCCGCCGCGCGGTCATAAAGAAACACCTGAACACCGGCGCCGCCGCCCTGGCCGGCCACCAGGTTGCCGGCTGGGCTGGTGAAGGCGATGTAGGCGCCGTCGGCGCTGAGGGAGACTGCGCCGCCGGCAGTGTGGTTGCCGGTGGTGGCCGGCGAAGAGGCGGCGTGGGAGACCAGAGTGACCGTGCCCGTCACCCGGTCGAAGAGGAAGAGGTCCGCCAAGAAGTTGTTGTCGGTCTGGCCGGCCACGAGGTCGGTGGCGAGGCTCGAGAACGCGACGTAGCGGCCGTCGGCGCTCAACACGGGTGCGGTGGAGGAGTCATTCGCCGCCGTCGTGGGCGATGTGGCGGAGCGGCTGACCAGCACGGTCGTCCCGGTGGCCCGGTCGCGCAGGAAGACGTCGGTGGTGCGGTTGGTGTCGACCTGTCCCGGGACGAGGTGAGCCTCGGCGCTCAGGAAGACGACAAAGCGACCGTCGGAGCTTGGTCTGCCCGCGCCGAAGCCGATCCCGGCGTCATTGGGCAGCGTCGGCTCGGCGCGGGAGACGAGGGAGACCTGGCTCGCCGCGGCGGGGGCGGCGGCCAGGACGAGACAGGCCAGACAGGCGAACCATCCGCCCACCCTCACGGGACCCGAAATTCCACACATGATGACCTCCTGGACGATGCGGACCCGCCGGTGAGCGTGGGAAGCAGCCCTATTCTACCCTGAGGAGGGTGATCGCCCAGGAGGAGGTGTCGGCTCCGGCCGTTCCGTTTCTGATCCTGCGGTTTACAAGGTGGAGGGAGATCCCCCCTCCCGCGGGGAGGAGGGGGAGGACGGGAGGGGACGGCCTAGTTCTCGCCCTCGCACGGCGGCGGCGGGACGCAGAGGAGGTCGATGCAGCAGTCGCCGCAGCACTGCTGGTAACAGCAGACGTAGCCGCAGGCGTTGGGAGAGCTGCAGTAGGTGACACAGTTGTTGTAGTCGCAGCGCCCGGCCGTGGCGGCGGGCGGGGTCACGACACCGGCGACGGCGAAGACGAGGGCCAGGGACAGCAGAACCAGCTTGCGCATGTTCAGACCTCCAGCAAAAGGTTGAGGACTCCATTATAGGCCGGGTGCGGGGAAGCTTTTCCTTCCTTTCTCTGTTAGAGTCTACGGGGCATTTTCGCCTTTATCGCGCGCCATGGCACTGTCCGACTTCCATCCCGCCGTCTCCCGCTGGTTCGAGAAGAGCCTGGGGAGCCCGACCGCGCCGCAGGCGCAGGCCTGGCCCGAGATCCGGGCGCGCCGCCACACCCTGATCGCCGCGCCGACCGGCTCGGGCAAGACGCTGGCCGCCTTCCTCGCCGCCATCGACGACCTCGTGCGCCAGGCCCTGGTGGGGGAGGATGGCCTGCCCGACGAGACCGAGATCGTCTACGTCTCGCCGCTCAAGGCGCTTTCGAACGACATCCAGAAGAACCTGCAGGAACCCTTGGAGGGGATCCGCCGCGAGCTGGCCGCCGCTGGCCTGCCCGACGTCGAGATCCGCACCCTGGTGCGCACCGGCGACACCCCGGCGTCCGAGCGGGCGGCGATGCTCAAGCGGCCGCCCCACATCCTGGTGACCACCCCGGAGTCGCTCTACATCCTCCTCACCAGCGAGGGGGGGCGCGGCATCTTGAAGACCACCCGCACGGTGATCGTCGACGAGATCCACGCCGTGGCGGACGACAAGCGGGGCTCCCACCTCTCCCTCTCCCTGGAGCGGCTCGAGGCCCTATGTAATAAGGAAGGGCGCAGCCTGGTGCGGGTCGGCCTGTCGGCCACCCAGAAGCCGATCGAGGAGGTGGCCCGGTTCCTGGTGGGGACCGCGAACGTCGAGGCGGACGGCACGCCGCGGTGCGCCATCGTCGACGCCGGCCATGGGCGGCGGCTCGATCTCTGCCTCGAGGTCCCCCTGTCCCCTCTGGAAGCCGTGATGCCCAACGAGGTCTGGGACGAGGTCTACGACCGCCTCGCCGGCCTCATCCGCCAGCACGAGACGACGCTGGTCTTCACCAACACCCGGCGGACGGCGGAGCGGGTGACGCGCCACCTCTCCGAGCGGCTGGGGCCGGGGAAGGTCACCTCCCACCACGGCAGCCTGGCCAAGGAGCAGCGGCTGGAGTCCGAGCGCCGGCTCAAGGCCGGGGAGCTGTCCGCCCTGGTGGCCACGGCGTCGCTGGAGCTGGGGATCGACATCGGCTCGGTGGACCTGGTCTGCCAGCTCGGCTCGACGCGCTCCATCGCCACGCTCCTCCAGCGGGTCGGCCGCTCCGGCCACCATCTGGGAGGGCTGCCCAAGGGGCGGATCTTCCCGCTCACCCGCGACGAGCTGGTGGAGTGCACGGCGCTCCTCGCGGCGGTGCGGCGCGGCGAGCTCGACCGGCTGGTGATCCCCGAGCGCCCCACGGACGTGCTGGCGCAGCAGATCGTCGCCGCCGTGGCCGCCGAGGAGTGGGAGGAGGACGACCTCTACGCGCTGGCGCGGCGGGCCTGGCCCTACCGCGACCTGCCGCGCGAGGACTTCGACGAGATTGTGGAGATGCTCGCCACCGGCTTCACCACCCGCCGTGGGCGGCGCGGCGCCTGGCTCCACCACGACGCGGTCAACGGCCGGCTGCGGGCGCGCCAGGGGGCGCGGCTGGCGGCGGTGACCTCCGGCGGCGCCATCCCCGACACGGCCGACTACCAGGTGGTGCTGGAGCCCTCGGGGGCCGTGGTCGGCACCCTGAACGAGGACTTCGCGGTGGAGAGCCTGGCGGGCGACATCTTCCAGCTCGGCAACACCTCGTGGCGGATCCTCAAGATCGAGTCGGGCCGCGTGCTGGTGGAGGACGCCAGGGGGCAGCCGCCGACCATCCCCTTCTGGCTCGGCGAGGCGCCGGCGCGGACCGAGGAGCTGTCCGCCGCGAAGTCCTCGTTCAGGGTGCCGACCACGGC
>DASPJI010000408.1:0-9867 GCA_035628695.1 Thermoanaerobaculia bacterium
GCCTTGCCGGACACCGGCGCGGCGGCGGCCCTCTGCCTCGACCGCGACGCGGCGGCCGTCGCCGCCGAGAGCCCGGAGCGGCCCGGCCTGCCGGTGGACCCCGGCGCCCTCGCCTACGCGATCTACACCTCGGGCTCCACCGGGCGGCCGAAGGGGGTCGCCATCGAGCACCGGAGCGCCGCCGTCCTCTGCCACTGGGCGCGGGAGACCTTCCCGGCCGCGGACCTGGCGGGGATGCTCGCCTCCACCTCGATCAACTTCGACCTGTCGGTGTTCGAGATCTTCGTCCCCCTCGCCTGGGGGGGCACGGTGATCCTGGCCGAGAACGCCCTCGCCCTCCCCCGGCTCCCCGCGGCCGGCCGGGTCACCTTCGTCAACACCGTGCCGTCGGCGATGGCGGAGCTGGTGCGGGGGGAGGGGCTCCCCCCCTCGGTGCGCGCGGCGGGACTGGCGGGCGAGCCGCTCAAGGGGGTGTTGGCCGAACGCATCTACTCCGGTGGCGGAGTCCGCGCGGTCTACAACCTCTACGGCCCGTCCGAGGACACCACCTACTCCACCGGCGTCCGCGTCGGGCCCGGCGACCCGGAGGAGCCGACCATCGGCCGGCCCATCGCCAATACCGAGCTCTACCTGCTCGGCCCGGACCTGGAGCCGGCCGCCGCCGGCGAGCCCGGCGAGGTCCACCTCGGCGGCGAGGGGCTGGCGCGCGGCTACCTCGGCCGCCCGGAGCTGACCGCCGAGCGCTTCCTCCCCGATCCGTTCAGCGGCCGGCCGGGGGCGCGCCTCTACCGCGTCGGCGACCTCGGCAGCTTCCGGCCGGACGGCGAGGTCCGGTTCCTCGGCCGCGTCGATCATCAGGTCAAGATCCGCGGCTTCCGCATCGAGCTGGGGGAGATCGAGGCCGCGCTCAGCCGCCACCCGGCGGTGGAGGAGGCCGTGGTCATGGCCCGCCCGGCCCCCGGCGAGGAGGGCGAGGGGGAGCGGCGCCTGGTGGCCTACCTGGAGCCGCGACCGGGCACCGAGATCGACGTCCAGGAACTGCGTGCTGTCCTGCGCCAGCGCCTGCCGGCCCACATGGTGCCGTCCCTGTTCGTGGTCCTCGCTCCCCTGCCGCGTACCCCCAACGGCAAGGTGGACCGCAAGGCGCTGCCGGAGCCCGACTGGAGCGCCGGCGCCGGCCATGAGGAGGCATCGGCGCCGCGCACGCCGCTCGAGGATCTGCTCGCCGGCCTCTGGGGAGACGTCCTGGGGCTCCCCCGCGTCGGCCTGCACGACCCCTTCCTGGAGCTGGGCGGCCACTCGCTGCTCGCCGCCCGGCTGCTGACGCGGGTACGCGAGGCCGTCGGCGTCCAGCTCGACCTCCCCACCCTGTTCGCCCACCCCACCGTGGCGGCGTTCGCCGGGGCGGTGGAGCGGGCGCGCGGCGCCTCGGTCAGTGGCGGCGCGCCGGAGCTGCCGCCGCTCGTCCCGGTGCCGCGCGCGGGAGACCTGCCGGCCTCGCTGCTCCAGACCCGCATGTGGTTCCTGGACCTGATCCACCCCGGCAGCCCGGTCAACAACGTGGCGGTGGCGGCGCACCTCGCCGGGCCGTTGCGGCCGGAGGTCCTGGAGCTCGGGCTGCGCGAGATCGTCCGCCGCCACGAGGCGCTGCGCACCACCTTCGCCGAACGGCAGGGCACCCTGCTGCAGCGAATCGCGCCGCGGCTGGAGCCGGACCTGCCGGTCCTCGACCTCTCGGCCCTGCCGGCGGCGCAGCGGGAGGCCGAGACCGGCCGCCTCGGCGCCGCCCGCGCCGCCGCCCCCTTCGACCTGCGGCGCGGCCCGGTGCTGCGCGCCGAGCTGCTGCGGCTGGGTCCCGAGGAGCACCGGCTGCTGCTGGGGATGCACCATATCGTGTCGGACGACTGGTCGGTCTGGGTGCTGTTCCGGGAGCTGGGGGCGCTCTACCGGGCGGCCCTGGGTGGCGCGCCCCACCCGCTGCCGGCGCCGCCGCGGATCCAGTACGCCGACTTCGCGGAGTGGCAGAACCGCTGGCTGGAGGCCCCGGAGGCCCTGGACGGCTTCACCGCGTACGCCCGGCGGCTGCTGGCGGACGTGCCCGGCACCCTGGCGCTGCCGGCCGACCGGCCGCGCCCGCCGCTCCAGACCTTCCGCGGCCGGCACCACCACTTCGCGCTCCCCGCCACCCTGCCGGCCGCCCTGCGCGGCCTGGCGCGGCGCGAGGGGGCGACGCTGTTCATGGCGCTGCTCGCCGGCTTCGAGGCCCTGGTGGCCCAGCTCACCGGACAGGAGCGCTTCCTCCTCGGCTCCCCCACCGCAAGCCGCGGCCGGAGCGAGCTCGAGGGGCTGATCGGCTACTTCGCCAACACCGCGGTCTGGCGGGCGGACCTCACGGGAAGCCCCGGCTTCCGCGGCCTCCTGGCCCGGGTGCGCGACGCCGTGCTGGAGGCGAGCCGCTTCGAGGCCACCCCGTTCGAGCGGGTGCCCGCCGAGCTGCGGCCGGCGCGGCAGACCGGCGACCATCAGTTCCTGCAGGCGGTCTTCGTGCTCCAGACCGTGCCGCGGCCGGAGCCCGAGCTGGCCCCGGGGCTGCGCCTCCGCACCTGGGAGATGGACACCGGTACGTCCAAGGTGGACCTCTCCCTCTTCCTCTGGGACGACGCGGGGCTCACCGGCGCCATCGAGTACAGCACCGACCTGTTCGACGAGAGCACCATCCGCCGCCTGGTGGGCTACTACCAGCAGGTTCTGGAGGAGGCCCTCGCCGCGCCGGACCGGCCGGTGGGCGAGATCGGCCGGCTCGCCGCCGCCGAGCGCCGGCAGGTCCTGAGCCAGCAGGCTGGCGAGACAGCGGCCGACGAGACCGCGCCGCGCGGCGTGGTGGAGGAGCTGATCGCCGGCATCTGGTCGCGGGTGCTCGGCGTCGACACCGTCGGGCGCATCGGGCGTCACCAGAGCTTCTTCGCCCTCGGCGGGCATTCCATGCTGGCGTCCCGCGTCTACATGCGCCTGCGGGACCTCCTGCCGGTGGAGCTGCCGTTCCGCGCCCTGTTCGAGCACCCCACGGTCGCCGGGCTGGCGCTGGCGGTGGAGGGCGCGCGCCAGGCCTCCCCCCTGTCCCCCATTCAGCCAGGTGAGAGGAGCGACCGCCCGCCGCTCTCCTTCGACCAGCAGCGCCTCTGGTTCGTGGAACGGCTCGATCCCGGCACCGCCGTGCTCCACCTGCCGGCGCTCTACGCGTTGCGCGGCCCGCTCCAGGTCCCTCTCCTGGGTGAGGCCCTGGCCGGGATCGTCGGCCGGCACGAGGCGCTGCGCACCACCATCGCCACGGCGGACGAGGTCCCCTTCCAGGTGGTCCATCCCCCCGCCGCGCCGGCCCTGCCTCTGGTGGACCTGTCCGCGTTGCCGGCGGACCGCCGCGACGGCGAGGCCGGACGGGCCGCGGACGTCGCCGCCCGCCATCCGTTCGACCTGGAGCGGGGGCCGCTCGTCCGCTTCCTGCTGCTGCGCGCCGCGGAGGAGGACCACCGGCTGCTGGCGCTCTTCCATCACCTGGTGGCGGACGGCGCCTCGATGGCCCTCTTCGAGCAGGAGCTGGCGCGCCTCTACGACGCCCTGGCCGCCGGGCGTCCGTCGCCTCTTGCCACGCTGCCCGTGCAGTACGCCGACTACGCGGCCTGGCAGCGGCGGTGGCTCACCGGGGACCGCCTGGCGCCACAGGTGGCGTTCTGGCGCGAGCGGCTGGCCGCCCCGCTGCCGGCGCTGCGTCTGCCCACGGACCGGCCGCGGCCCGAGGTGCCGGACCCGCGCGGCGCCCTGGCCCGCGCCGTCCTCCCCAAGGAGCTGGCGGCGGCGCTCCGGCAGCTCTCCCTGCGCGAGGGGGCCACCCTCTACATGACGCTGCTCGCGGGGTTCGCCGCTCTGCTCCACCGCGCCACCGGACAGCGCGACCTGGCGCTGGGTACGCCGGTGTCGCTACGCGACCGCGCGGAGCTGGAGGAGCTGATCGGCCTGTTCGTGAACACGCTGGTGATCCGCGCCGAGGTGAGCCCGGAGATGGGCTTCCGGGACCTCCTGGCGCACGTCCGCGAGCGCTCGCTCGAGGCCTTCGCCTACAAGGAGGTCCCCTTCGAGCGCCTGGTCGAGGAGCTGCGGCCGGAGCGCGGCGCGCACGACACCCCCTTCTTCCAGGTCATGTTCGCGCTCCAGTCGTCGCCCGAGACGGCGCGGCGGCCGGGCGGGCTGGATCCGCGGCCGCTCGACCTGACCACCGGCACGGCGCAGTTCGAGCTGACGCTCTACATGGTCGAGGAAGGCCCCGATCTGGTGGCCCTGGCCGAGTACCGGACGGAGCTGTTCGGCGCCACCACCATCGACGCGATGCTCGCCGCCTACGGAGCGCTGCTGGACGCCGCGGTGGCCGATCCCGGCCGCCCCGTCGCCGACCTCCCCCTCGCCGGCTGGCCCCCCGCATGGGTCGCCGGGGTCGCCGGGGCCGCCGCGCCGGAGCCCCCGAAGCCGGCGCCCCCGCCGGAGTCCGACGCCGCCCGCGAAGCCCGCCTCGCCGAGGCACGCTCGCAGCTCAGCGCCCAGCAGCGGGACCTCCTGCGCCAGCGCCTGCAGCGGTCCCGCAGGACGGTCTGACGGGGTCGCGGAACCCATGGAAATGGCCTTCCGGCGGATCGTCTCATCGGGCGGGGAGGGCGGCCGTCAGCCCCCGGGGGGTGCCTTGGGACCGGTGGGAGGCCCGTTCCCCGTCAAGGCGTCCGCAAGGTGACCGACGGGAAGTAGGTCCGGAACCGGCCCTCGTCGGCTGTCGCGAGTGGCCAGCTCATGACCTGGGCATGGGCGCCGATGAAGAAATCGGGCAGCGGCAGCGAAGGCGCGTCTCGTCCGGACTCCACCCGGCGGCGCTCCCGATACTCCGAGTACGCCTTGGCGCAAGGTTCCGCCACGGCGGCGGGGACGTCCAGGATCGTGATGCCCCAACTCCGAAGGCGGTCGGCAACGGTCTCCGGCTCCGCATCGCCCACGCAGATCTCCGCCAGACTGACCGCATTGACCGCCGCTCCCGCTCCCGATACTCCTTCGGCAATCGTGTGCCGCGCCCACTCGAGGAAAGGCGACCCGGCGGTGGAGGCGTAGATCAGGACGTTCGTGTCGAGGAGAATCATGGCTCCCGGGTCAGAGCTTTCAAGGAGTCCCAGGTCATTTTGGGCTGCAGGGGGGCCGCAGCAATGGCTTCCAGGCAGCGATCCATGCTCATCCCGGCTCCCAGCTCCGGACGTTCCAGGCGTACCAGGAGCAGGCGTCCCTCACCCTGGCTCTGGATGTCGAAGACGTCCCCCGGTCTTGCCGCGGGAAGCACCACTCGCCGTTTTGCATCAGCCGTCGAAATCGCCATGGTGGGATTATCCCACCATGGCCTGAGCCAGTTCAACGGCCCCCTACCTGATCACGACGCCGCCCCCTACCCCTGTACCCCGTACAGCCGTTCCAGGAGGATGGAGCCCACCCGCCGCCGGGCGGAGGGGCCGATGGCCTCCAGGAGGAGCGCCATGTCGGACGGATTGCGCGTCACCGCCTCCAGCAGACTCACCCCCGCCGCCAGCTCCGGATGAAAGAGCCCCATCCACGCCTCGGGCCGGCCGTGCCGCAGCAATGGGAAGCCGCCGCGCCAGCGCTCCGCTCCCAGCTCGTAGAACGGCTCGCGTCCCACAATCGGGCGGACGATGGAGGTCAGGAGCGCCGTCGCCCGCTGCGAGCAGACGTACGACGGCGGATCGTGCCGCTCCGGCCGCTCGCCGAGAGGCCACAGCGCGTGCGGCTCCGGCCAGTCCGGCCACTCCTGGGAAGACGTGGGAAGGATGACCCAGGGACCCTCGCCCTCGGGGTCGTCTCCCCGGGGGGGCTCGTTGGCCTCCAGATCGAGCTGCAGGAAGCTCTCGGAGAAAGCGTTGAAACGGCTGGACGGACGGGGGGTGTTACCCTCTTCAGAGTTGCGCATGGGATTAACGCTCCTTTGCGTGACAGGCTCGGGTAAGGTCTGATCACCTCACCCGGGCCGCTTGGTTGTGATGCTGCACACCGGCCGGCACCATGCCGGCCGCTTCGCTTTGTGGCGCCGGGTCCGCGCCACTCGCCTTCTCTCTCTCCCCGCGATCACCCCCTGTCCGGCCGTGAACTTGTGCTTCCAGGCGGTACTCTATGACGGGCAAGTTGGGAGGTCAAGGGGGAAAATGAAAGACGCCGAGGACCGGCAAAGCTCGACCGATCGACGGCCAAGCCGAGCCCGTCACCGGCACACCGCTCCCCGTGACAGGCACCGCGCGGCCGACGACAGGCCGCACCGTGCCGATCGCAGGCCGCGCCATGCCCGCGACAGGCCGAGCAGTGCCCGCGACAGGCCACGCCGTGCCGATGAAAGGCAGCGCCGTGCCCCGGACGGGCGCCACAGAGCCCTTCGTCGGCGCGGCTGTCCCGAGAATCGGCACAGCATGTCCAGCAACGGCGACGGCCCGCCCCGGGGTTCCCGAGGACGCCTGGGAAGGGGGCTTCCTCCCCCCCTGGGCGGGTGCGTGGGAGGGAGCGGGGGAGGACCGAGGAGGGGGGTTTCAACCGCTTGCCAAGACCCGGACGCCAGATCTCGGCACCATCGCTCCCCAGCCGCGAAGCGGTTCAGGCCTACAGTTTGGCATTTCAATGCCAGGTACGCGCCTCCCCCCCACCCTCCAAGCCCTGAGAGGGCGCAGGGACCGCCCCGGACCGCGAACTGCCTGCGTCCCTTCGGGACTTTAGATTCAATGGTTTGTATCTACCTGGGATTGAAATCCCAGGCTCTATGCCTGCGCCGCTTCGCGTCTGGATGGGGCGCCTCTACCCCGCTGCCGTGTCTGGCGGAGGCGTTTCGGGGGACTGGGGTGCGAACTGGGCGAAGAACTGGGTCAACCGGCGGGTATAGGGATGATCGGAGCCGAGTTGGCCTTGAAAGACAGTGAAGGCGTGGACCAGCAGTTCCACGCCCTGCTGAACCTCGCCCTGATGGAGGAGCAGGAAGCCCAAGTTGCCCTCTGTGATAGCCATCAAGTAGTGCTCGCGGGTGCCGTAGACCTGCGCCTGGATCTCCAGAGACCTCTCCAGCCTCTGCCGGGCACCCGCCAGATCTCCCTGCGCCTGGAGCACTCCGGCCAATTCGTGCAGCGACGCCGCCACGGACGGGTGGACCTCCGTGCCAAAGACCTGCACCTTGATCGCCAGAGACCTCTCCAACTTCTCGCGGGCCCCCGCTAGATCTCCCTGCGCCTGAAGAACTCCGGCCAACGAGTGCAGCGACGTCGCCACAGAGGGGTGAGCCTCCGTGCCAAAGACCTGCGCCTGGATCTCCCGAGACCTCTCTAGCCTTTGGCGGGCACCCGCCAGATCTCCCTGCGCCTGGAGCACTCCGGCCAACTCGTGCAGCGACGCCGCCACGGACGGGTGAGCCTCCGTGCCAAAGACCTGTGCCTGAATCTCCAGAGATCTCTCCAGCCTCTGCCGGGCTCCCGGCAGATCTCCCTGCGCCTCGAGCACTCCGGCCAACTCGTGCAGCGACGCCGCCACGGACGGATGAGCCTCCGTGCCAAAGATCTGCGCCTGGATTTCCAGAGATCTCTCCAGCCTCTGGCGGGCCCCCGCCAGATCTCCCTGCTCCTTCAGCACTCCGGCCAGTTCGTGCATCGATATCGCTACGTCGGGGTGAAGCTCCGTCCCGAACACCTGCGCCTTGATCTCCAGAGACCTCTCCAGCCTCTGGCGGGCCCCCACCAGATCTCCCTGCTCCTTCAGCACTCCGGCCAACGAGTGCAGCGGCGCCGCCACGTCTGGGTGAACCTCACCCTTGATGGCAATCTCGGCTTCCACGGATCTCGTGTGGTAATCGGCAGCTTTCTGGATCTGCCCCTGGTGCCGATATAGTTTTCCTAGCTCATTGAGAACGAAGGGCTTATCCTCCTGCTCAACCAAGTCCAAGGAATGGAGCAGCGAAACTTCGGCGCCTGTGGCTGAGACTCCAGCCATTCTCTGCAACTGGGCCTGAAAAGTCAGCGCCAGTCCTAGGATCGCACCAGTCGGGCCAACCGCGAGAGCCCGCTCCACCCACTCGAGCGCCTCCCGGTAGCGACCGGTTCGCCGAAGGTGCAGGATCAAAAGACGGGTTGTAGGCCAAGCACGGTCTGCCTTTCCCGCCGCGAGGAAGTGCTCAACCGTCCGTTCGGCCCAATACTGGTTGCTCTCCGCCTCGAACTGCTTTTCGAGCCACTCGGCGACCATCAGGTGGGCCTCGCGAGCCTCCCCCTTCCACCGCTGCTGGGCTTCCTCCGTGACTAGGCGGTGCGGAGCCCACCATTCATTGCCGGTCGGCCCTAGGAAGGGGCTGAACAGCCCCAATTCCAGCAGACGCTTGCAGGTCCCCTCCTTGGGCTCAAGGTTCTTAATCCCCTCCAGAGGCACCGGCTGGGTCAGCACGGAGCAGCGCCCCAGGTGCTCCTGGGCGGCGGGCGGGAGCGCATCCCAGAGCTTCCCCAGGAGGAGGTCGGTCCCGACCTTCTCCTTCGTCTCCGGGAGGATGGGCTCCAGGATATCCTGCCGCCAATTCTCTCCCTCGTAGTGCCCTCGCGGCAGGCCGAGGCACTCTTCCTTCGCTCGTGCGAGTGCCTCTAGGTACTCCACCGTTCTGGGATGCCCCTCCACCCGCTCCGCCACCCAGGCCCTGTCGGCGGCGGGCATCCGCCCCAAGGTGGGCATCCAGGCGAGGAGGCGGACGACTTCGTAGCGGCTCATCTCCGGAAGAGGCAAGACGGCTCTGGAGGGCGTCCCCTCAGGCTGATACCGCGACGAGGCAAGGACTCCGAAGGGTCCTCCCTCCTCCGCCACCAGGACCAGGTACTGCCAAAACTCAGCAAAACCGGGATCGCGCCAGCGCCCCAACTCGCCCTCCCCGACCGGGACCTGGAGGCTTTCGGCGTCATCCAGGTAGACGAGCAGGCCCGCCTCCATCTGGGCGAGGGCCCATAGTGCCCGGGCCAGCGCCTCGGCGGTGAGGCCTTTCTCCTGAAGGCCGGCCAGCACCTGGCTCCATCCCTCATCCGTACGCGCCGCCTGGACCTCCTGCCAGAGGGCAACGACGGGGCCCGCCTGAGTTGCCGCGTAGCGGCCATCGAGGGCGAGGACCCGGACTCCCGGACTCAACGTCTCGGCCAGGACCGGCGCCACCTCGGCGCAGAGGGTGGTCTTTCCCAAACCGCCCAGACCCTGCACGACCAGCAGGCGCTGCCCCCGCTTCCACCTGCGGATCGCCTCCGCCCTCTCGCGCCGCCGGCCCACGAAGCCGAAGCGGAGGCGCTGGACGCCGACGATCCCGTGCTCGACCCGCGGGCTGCCGCCGGCGTGGTCCAGACGCTCGAAGATCCGCTTCCTCTCTTCCTGGGGCAGGTCCACGGTGGCGCCGCCCGATGCCGGGGGTAGGGTGGTGGCATGACCCGGGCCCCGATGATAGAGGGCGAGCTGCGCCCAGCCCATCGGGTAGACGTGGGTGGCACGCCCACCGTCCTCGAGCGGCTCGGAGGAAATCCGGCGCGCCTGGCGTAGAGCCTCCCAGGCGGTGCGCCCGCGGCCCAGGGCGGTGTAGAAGGCGGCGGCGGCGCGGGTGGCCTGTCGGTCTTGGACCGGGCCGAAGTAGGCGACCACCTGGGGGAAGCCGGCGCGATGGAGAGAGGCGGCGGTGGAGGGGGCGGTCTGGTCCACGGCGGCGGTGTCCACCATCCGCTCTCCCGAATGGGCCGGGGGGGCTGCCGGCTCCGCGGTGGTGCCATGACAGGCGGAAAGGTAGAT